>CALJLX010000516.1 GCA_937982495.1 uncultured Desulfuromonas sp. | reverse complement strand
ATCGCGACGAGCTCGTCAAGGAACTGGCCCTGGTCGCCGAGCGCGGCTACGCCATCGACAACGAGGAGATGGATCTGGGCGTGCGCTGCGTGGCCGCGCCGATTCGCGACTATACTCGCCGCATCGTCGGCGCGGTCAGCATCTCCGGCCCGTCGATGCGCTTCACCGACGAACGCATCGAAAAGGAGCTGATCCCGCTGGTGATCAAGGCCGGTGACGACCTCTCCACCCGATTGGGCTTCCACAAATAACCCCGGGTTTCCCCTCGCCCCGGAATCGCCACGGCGCTTCCGGGGCGTTTCGTTTTCGGCCTTCCGACGAAAACTCGTCCCGCCGCTGCCATGACCGTTCAGGATTCCATCACCAGGGGACAGCCCTTGCCCGAAGATTCCACCCCCCCCCCCCCCCACCCCCCCGAGAAGTCCCCCACCCACCCCCTGTCTCCCCAAAACCGCCCTTTCTTTCTCGAACCGCGACAATCCCCCGAAGGCGCGGCATTGCTGGTCCACGGCTTCACCGCCAGCCCCTGGGAGATGCGCCCCCTCGGGGAAGCCCTGGCCGCCGCGGGATTTCTGGTTCTTTGTGTGCTGCTGCCGGGACACGGCACCACCGTCGCCGACCTGGCCGGTCGCCGTTACGAGGAATGGCTGGCAACGGTACAAGAGGGATACGGGCAACTGGCGAAAAAGGGCCTGCCCGTCTTCGGCGTCGGCATGAGTACCGGCGCCTTGCTGCTGCTGGCCTTAGCCGAACGGGAAAAATTCGCCGGCCTGGCCCTGCTTTCTCCCTTTTTGCGCCTGCGCCACCGCCTCGCCCCCCTGGTCGGTCTGCTGCGCCACGTCAAGCGCCACCAGCGGCGGCGATTGCCCGAGCATCTCACCCCCTATTACTATGATCGCCGCCCCCTGAACGGCATCCATCAGATCCGTCGGCTGATCCGCCGGATCGAGCCGAACCTCGACGCCGTCACCGCCCCGGTTCTGGTGTTCACCGCCCTGGGGGATCGCACCGTCGACGCCGCCAGCGCCCATCGGCTCTATCGGCGCCTGGGCAGTCCGCGCAAAGAACTGCACCAGTTCGACGCCGAGGTCGGTCATGACCTGGCGACCCGGGGAAATCCCCGCTGGGAGGAAACCCGGGAGCGCCTGCTCGATTTTTTCAGGGGGATTGCATCAGGCGCGTGAAGAGTTCCCGCACCGCCTGCTCGACCGCTTCCGGGCTCCGGGAATTATCGATGACGTAGTCGGCGCGCCGCACTTTTTCCGCCAGGGGCATCTGAGCGGCGATGCGGGCCCGGGCCGCCCCCTCGTCGAAACCGTCCCGGGCCATGAGGCGGCGCAGCTGGGTCTCTTCATCGGCGACGACCACGAGCACGGCATCGACCCGCCCCTCGGCCCCGGCCTCGAAGAGGAGCGGCGCTTCATAAACCACCAGGGGCGCGGAGGCGGCCAGTTCCCGCAA
>CALJLX010000515.1 GCA_937982495.1 uncultured Desulfuromonas sp. | reverse complement strand
CTCATGTGGTGCTGGGTCAGCCTGCTCAACGCGGCGGCGGCGGTGATCGGCGCCTACCTCATGGCGGTGCTGCGCCGCGAGAACCAGGCGGTACGCGAGAGCGGAGAGCGTCTGCGCGATTTTCTCGATTCGGCCAACGATCTCATCTTCAGCGCCGACGGCACGGGGCGGTTTCTCTATGCCAACCGCGCCTGGCGGGAAACCCTGGGCTATCGCCCGGAAGCCGAACCGGAGCTGCGCGTGCAGGAGATCCTGGTCGAGGAAGACCGGCCGAAGTGTCTGACCGAACTGCAACGGGTCTTCGATTCCCAGGAAAGCCGCTATCTCGAAGGGCGCTTCCTGGCCAAGGGGGGACGGACCATCGAGGTGGAGGGGAATGTCACCTTCAGCCGGCAAGAGGATTCCCGAGGGGCGATCTGGGCCATCTGCCGGGATGTGACCTCGCGCAAGAAGGCCCAGGAACAGCTCTATCACATGGCCCACCACGACATGCTCACCAGCTTGCCCAACCGCCTCTTTTTCATCGACCGTCTGCAACAGGCCAACGCCCTGGCGCGGCGGGCGAAGAAGCTGGTGGCGGTACTCTTTCTCGATCTCGACCGCTTCAAGATCATCAACGACACCCTTGGACATTCGGTGGGGGATATTCTGCTGCAGGAGATCGCCGACCGTTTGCGGCTCTGCGTCCGCGAGGTCGATACGGTCGCCCGCCTGGGAGGGGACGAGTTCACCGTCATCCTCGGCCATCTCAACACCCTGGAAGAGGCCGAGCAGGTGGCCGACAAGATCCTCAAACGACTGGCCCAACCGCTAGAGGTGGAAGGGCACGAGCTCTTCATCACCACCAGTATCGGCATCAGCCTTTTCCCTCAACATAGCGACGATCCCGCCGGGCTGATCAAGAAAGCGGACATCGCCATGTACTGCGCCAAGGCCCAGGGGCGCAACAACTACAAGGTCTACGACGGGGCCATGGATATCAACGCCGATCGGCGCCTGATCCTGACCAACGGCCTGCGCCGCGCCCTCGATCGGGAGGAGTTCCGTCTGCACTACCAGCCCAAGGTCGAAGTCGTCGGCGGTCGTGTCGTCGCCATGGAAGCGCTGGTGCGCTGGGAGCATCCCGAACTGGGGCTGGTCGCGCCGGGGGATTTCATCCCCATCGCCGAGGAGACCGGGATCATCATCCCCCTGGGAGAATGGGTCATGCGCCGGGCCTGCGAACAACTGCGGCTCTGGCAACAAGAGGGGATCGCGGCGGTGCGGGTGGCGGTGAACCTTTCCGGCTATCAGCTGCAATACCGCGATTTCGTCGCTTCGGTCCAACGGATTCTCGATCAGGTCGGGTTGCCCGGGGAACTGCTGGAGTTCGAGGTGACCGAGACGGTGATCATGCAGAATCCGGACTTTGCCGTGTCGATCCTCAATCAGTTGCGCGACCTGGGGATTCACATCTCCATCGACGATTTCGGCACCGGCTATTCCTCGCTGGCGCACCTCAAGCGCTTTTCAGTCAACACCCTGAAGATCGACAAATCCTTCGTGCGTGACGTGGAGAACAGTTCCACCGACGCCGCCATCGCCTCGGCAATCATCTCCATGGGCAACAGTCTCAACCTCAAGGTCATCGCCGAAGGGGTGGAAACGGCCGGCCAGTTGGCCTTTCTGCAGGATCGTCATTGCGACGAAATTCAAGGATTTCTGTTCAGCAAGCCGCTGCCGCCCGACGAGGCCGCCATCCTATTGCGGCGGGGGATATGCACGGCGATCGAACCCTCCCGCCAGGATTGATCCGGTTGCGAAGACGATAAAAAACAAGGGCGAACCTTTCGGTTCGCCCTTGGCGTTTGTGGAGGGATGGGGCCGTCAGGCCCCTGTGGTTGGCGGCACGAAGACCCGCTGCGCGAGTTCCTCGTCGAGGCGCAACAGGCCGTTGCCGTCGTTGCCGATGCGTTCGAGCTTACGCACGATGAGGGAGAAGTTGGCCTCTTCCTCGACCTGCTCGGTGACAAACCACTGGAGGAAGATCTGTGCCGCGTGGTTGCTCTCCTCCTTGGCCAGATCCATGAGTTTGTTGATGCGGTCGGTGACGAAATTCTCGTGCTTGAGGCTGTAGCGGAAGGCATCGAGGGGGGATTCGTAGGTGTTCTTCGGCGCCTCGAAGCCCCGGAAATCGGTGCGCCCGGCGGCGTCGGCGATAAAATTGTAGAACTTCTCGCCGTGGGTCATCTCTTCCAGCGCCTGCACCCGCATCCAGGCGGCGATGCCGGGGAGATCCTCGGACTGGAAGTAGCCGGCGATGGCCATGTACAGGTAGGCGGAGAAAAACTCGTTCTTCATCTGCTCGTTGAGGGCGTCCTGAAGTTTCGGGCTGAGCATGGTGGTCTCCTTGGGTTTGAGATAAATGACTTGTTTGGTCTTTTTTTGATTTTATAGCAGAATTCCCGGGAATGTCCAGGGGCGGGATGAGGCGCGGGGGGAATAAAAAACGGGACCCGTTGCCGGGCCCCGTCGGTATCTTCGCGATGGTGCGAGCGGCCTACTTCATGCCGTCTTCGAAGATGATCTTGCGCAGGCCGTCCAGGGCGGTGTTGCCCTGGTTGATCTCTTCGGTAAAGGGATTACGGTAGGTATAGGTGATGTAGGTGCAATCGCAGTCCGAGGGGAGGAAGGCGTCCTGGATCATGAACTTCTTGCCGTCCGCTTTGCGGGTGACTTCGATATTGCCCGAACTGATGTCGTTGCCGAACATGCTGTAGTTGATGTCGGGGCTGTCGAAGAACACGATTTGCGATACCGTTTCCAGGGGGATATCGATGGCGGTGCCGCTCAGCCAGCCTTTGATGACCGGGCGTCCTTCAATCTGGAAGAAAGTGATTTCCTGGCCGTCGATGGTCACAAACTTGCCGGGCCGGGATTCCCCACCGAAAACAAGGCCTGCCTGAAGTACGAAAAACAGGATCGGGATGGCGATAAGGCTGATCCGCATGCGGACGTTCATTGCAGAGGTCTCCTTGGAAGTGGATTTATATGTATAAGAAGATGAAATCGGCATCCGCTCGCTGGGGCGCCCCTGTGGGGTGCGGGGCGCAAAACCAGCCTACTTGGTAACAGCTTTAAAAGAAAAAATCAATGGTTTTTACGGGTAAGGGGTGCGATTCAAGCCCTTTGCCGACGATTTAATCATTCCGGCGACGGGCTTTGGGCGGTCGGGGTATCTTTTTTCCCGTCGCCTGTGCTAAAGTGCCCGCGCCCCATGGTTTTTACCCGTTTTTCAGCCTTTGCCGAAGAGGTTTTTCGTGATTATCCGTTCCACCGCTTTTATCAAGAGCGCCACCCATCCCGGCAACTATCCCGAAGCGTCACTGCCCGAGGTGGCTTTCGCCGGACGCAGCAACGTCGGTAAGAGTACCCTGATCAACACCCTTGTCAATCGGCGTGGCCTGGTGCGGACCTCATCGACCCCGGGGCGTACCCAGTTACTCAACTTTTTCGACATCAACGGCGAGTTTTCCCTGGTCGATCTCCCGGGCTACGGTTTTGCCAAGGTGCCCCTGGCGGTGAAGAAGGACTGGGGGCCGATGGTCCGCACCTATCTGGAGCGGCGCGAGCAGCTCAAGGGCGTGGTCGTGCTCTTCGACATTCGTCGCGTTCCCCGGGAAGAGGATCTCGATCTGCTCGACTGGCTCGAAGAATTCGAGGTTCCGACCATCCCGGTCATCACCAAGGTCGACAAGGTCAGCCGCAATCGACGCGCCGCCCAGGTCAAGCCGATCCTCGAAGCCACCGGACTGCCGCTGGAGGCTTTCAGCTTCTTTTCCTCCCTCAGTAAAGAAGGTCGGGAGGATATCTGGGAGCGGATCGAGGACGCGCTGGAACTCCCCGACCGGAAAACGGCCGAGGACGGCTCCGCGGAAAACTGAGCCCGGCGCTACCCCCCCCCACGCACAAACGAAGCCTTGGACGCCGCCGAGCGGCCGAAGGGAGTGACGGATGAAACGACTCTGGGAAGAATTTCGCATCGCCGGCGGTTTTCTGACCGTTTTTCCGGTGGCCGACGAGCTCTCCGGCGATCCGGAGCGCCTGGGGCGCGGCATGGCCTTCTGGCCCGCCATCGGGTTGCTCATGGGGCTGGGGCTGGTGGCCATGGATCAGGCCCTGACTCCCCTCATCCCCCGGGCCGTGGTCGACAGCCTGCTAGTCCTGACGATGATCGCCATCACCGGCGCGATCCATCTCGACGGCATCGCCGACCTCAGCGACGGCCTGGCCAGGGGTAAGGACCGCGAGGGGGTCTTGCGCATCATGAGGGAAAGCCGGGTCGGCGCGGTCGGGGTGATCGGTCTGGTCATGGTGCTGCTGCTCAAGTATGTGATCCTGCATAACGTGCCGGTGCAGCTCAAAGCCCAGGTCTTGATCTTTATGCCCATGGCCGGGCGCTGGACTCAGGTGCTGCTCGCCGCGTTCAACAACTGCATCCGTTCCGGCACCAGGGCCGGCGGGGAGTTTGTCGACTATGTCGGCAAACGCGAGTTTTTTATCGCTTCGGCGACCTTCGCCATTGCGACCCTGGTTCTCTTCGCGCTGCAGGGGCTGGTGGTGCTGCTCGTCTTCGGCCTGGTCGGAGTGCTGCTGCTGCGTTATTTCCAGCATCGGCTGGGGGGCGTCACCGGCGATGTTCTCGGGGCGGGGAACGAAGTCATGGAGATCTTCGCCCTGCTGCTGATTCATCTGCTCCGGCACGCATGACGGGCGACATGACCAGAGCGCCTACCCGCATCCATCTCATCCGCCACGGCCAGGTCGAGGGTTTCGAGGACAAACGCTACAACGGCCAGGGCGATGTCCCCCTCACCGCCGAAGGGCTGGCCCAGTACCGGGCGCTGCTGCCCCGACTGGAGAGTTGTTCGCTGCGCGCCGTCTACAGCAGCGATCTGAGCCGCTGCCTGCAAGGGGCGCGACTTCTCGCCGCCCCCCACGGACTGACCCCGACGGCGACCGCCGAGTTGCGCGAACTGCATATCGGCGAATGGGAAGGATTGACGTGGAGGGAGCTGCAGGCGCGCTATCCGCGGCAGTGGCGGGAGCGCCTCGCCGATATCGCCCACTACCGGGTGCCGGGTGGGGAAACCCTCCTCGATCTCGCGGCGCGCCTGCGCCCGGCCCTGCGCCGCATCCTCGACCGGCACCCCGGGGAAGAGGTGCTGGTGGTGGGACACGGCGGCGTCAACCGGGTCATCCTTCTCGACGCCATCGGCGCTCCCCTCGACCGGCTCTTCCATATCGAACAGAACTACGGTTGTTACAACATTATCGACTACTCCCCCGACGGCACCGCCGTGGTGAAGCTGCTCAACGGATAGCTCCGGGCGGTGATGGAGATCCGCCAATGCGCCGAAGCGGTCGTTCATCATCAATCATCGACGAATATTCAAGGGTTATCGACCCGTGACCCCGACCCTCGACTCCATTTCCGGCGCGGCCGGAAACGGTCGCGCGCAAGCGCTTTTCGAATCCCATTCTTCCCGCGACCGCTTTCGCGCGTCGTATCGCTTCGCGGGGCTGGAACGAGTGATCGAGGCGCGGACGCCGGGCGCGGTCATGACGGCGCTGACGGCGGTGGAGGCGGCGGTGGGGCAAGGTTTGCACGCCGCCGGGTTTGTCGCTTACGAGGCCGCCTCCGGAATCAATCCGACACTTCCGGAACGGGAGCCGGTTCCGGACTTGCCGCTGGTCTGGTTCGGAGTCTTTCGGGAGCGGATCGAGTGGGATGCGTCCGGAACAGCGGACTGGGAAGGTTCCACCGCATCCGTCGTCGGCGAACGTCATCTTTCAGTCGACGCCGACCGCTACGCCGCGGCTGTCGCCGCTATTCACGGGGCGATCGCGCGGGGGGATACCTATCAGGTCAATTACACCCTGCGGCAGCGTTTTCCCGTCGCGGGCGATCCGTTCGCGCTCTATCGCCGGCTGGCCGCGAGCCAGCAGGCTCCTTTTTGCGCCTGGCTCGACACCGGCGACCGGCGCATTCTCTCGGCTTCGCCGGAACTCTTCTTCGCCCGCCGAGGGGCTGAAATCCTCATGCGGCCCATGAAAGGGACAGCCCCGCGCGCTCCGGAAGCGGGTGCCGACCGTGCGGCGGCGCAAGCGTTGCGCGACGCTCCCAAGGAGCGGGCCGAAAATCTGATGATCGTCGATCTGGTGCGCAACGATCTCGGGCGTATCGCCGAAACCGGCTCGGTGCGGGTCGAATCCCTGTTCGACGTCGAACGCTACCCGACGGTGCATCAGCTGACCTCGACGGTCGCCGCCCGTTTGCGGCCGGGCACGACCCTGCGGGAGATTTTCACCGCCCTCTTCCCCTGCGGGTCGGTGACCGGCGCGCCGAAGCGCCGCACCATGGAGCTCATCGCCGAGCTGGAGCCGGAGCCGCGCGGAGTCTACTGCGGCGCCATCGGTTTTGCCTCGCCCGGGGAAGAGGCGGTCTTTTCCGTGGCGATTCGTACCCTCGTGGTCGCTGGGGCGGGGGAGGCCGAACTCGGCCTGGGCAGCGGCATCACCTGGGATGCACGGGCCGAAGCCGAATACGACGAATGTCTGGCCAAGGGGCGCTTCGTTGACCTGCCGCCCCGGGAGTTTCGCCTGATCGAGGCGCTGCTTTGTCGCGACGGCGATTATCCACGGCTGGAGCGACATCTGGCGCGCCTCGCCGCCTCGGCCGATTATTTCGGTTTTCGTTGCGACCTATCTGCGTTGCGCGCGGCGTTGGCCGCCGTGGGTCGAGGCATGCGGGGAGCGCACAAAGTTCGCCTGCTGCTGGCACGAGACGGCACCTTCGGGCTCGACGGCGAACCCTTGGCCAAGGGCTTGGGCAGGCCCTTGCGGGTGGCGCCGGCGACGATCCCGGTCGATTCGCGGGACTGGTCGCGCTACCACAAGACCGAGCGCCGCGAACTGCTCGACGACGAACGCCGTCGCCGGCCCGAGGCGGATGAGGTGCTGTTCGTCAACGAGCGCGGCGAGCTGACCGAAGGGAGCTGTCACAACCTGGTGCTGAGGCTGGAGGGACGACTTCTCACCCCGGCTTTGAGCTGCGGCTTGCTGCCCGGCGTCCTGCGCGCCGAATTGCTGGAGCGGGGTGTCATCGCCGAAGCGGTGCTGACGTTGGCGGATCTGCGCCGCGCCGACGGCCTGTGGCTGATCAACAGCGTGCGCGGCTGGCGTTTTGCTCTTCTCGTGCCCTGATCCCGCCCCTCGCGCCGGTCGGGCTCCCGGCCATCCGGAGAAATCAGTTCATCATGAAAACCGCCATCCTGCTTCTGGGGCACGGTTCCCGGGTCGCCGGGGCCAACGAGGCCCTCCATGCCATCGCCGCGATGGTCAAGGCCGAAACGGGCGCCGCCCTGGTCGAGGTCGCCTTTCTTCCGCCCCACGCCCCCGGCATTCAGGAAGGGGTCGACCGCTGTATCGCGCAAGGGGCGGCGCGCATCCTGCTCTATCCTTATTTCCTTTACGCCGGTGCCCATGTGCTCAAGGATCTTCCCGAACAGATCGAGCAGGCGCGCATGCGCCATCCCGGGCTGGAGATGATTCTTGGAGAGCCGCTGGGCGTCCACCCCAAGTTGGCCGAGATCGTGCGCGAGCGCATCGCCGCGTCACTGCAAGCGGTCGGCTGGGTCCTCTGAAAGGGCCTGCCGCCAGTCTTGACGAAGCCTCGGCGAAAACGCTAGAGTGTGCCGACAACCCTGGGAAAGTCTTTGGAAAAGGCGGTCTTCCCCGTGAGTAGGACAACTGCGGCGAAAGGGATTCGCGCGAGTCGGCGGAGCCCCTGATTTTCGAGAGGAGCGGGATAGCATGAACAAGATTTACGTCATCGGCGCCGGCGTCGAAGGGCACGAGGGCTTCAGCCGCCGGGCCCTGGAATTGATCTCCCAGGTTTCCCTGCTCTGCGGCGGCGAGCGGCATCTGCGCCTCTTCCCCGATTTCGTCGGGGAAAAGCTGGAGATCGACAGCAACCTCTCGCGCCTGGTGGAGCGGCTCAATGCCCGCAAGGGACCGGCGGTGGTCCTCTCCTCCGGCGACCCTCTCTTCTTCGGGGTCGGCCGCGTCCTGCTGCGGAATCTCAACCGCGACGAACTGGAGTTCGTCCCCAACGTCAGCTCGGTCCAGTACGCCTTCGCCAAGATCAAGGAACCCTGGGACGACGCGGTCTTCGTTTCGGCCCAGGGCCGGGGGCTCAAGGGGGCGGTGGATCGCATCGTCGCCAACGACAAGGCCGCCGTTCTCACCGACGAGGTCAACACTCCGGCGGCCATCGCCGCCGAACTGATCGAACGCGGCCGCGACGGCTACACCGCCTGGCTCTGCGAAAATCTCGGCGGTGACGACGAACGCATCCGTAATCTCGCCCTTCCCGAACTGCTGCGGGTTTCCTCCTCCCCCCTCAACGTCCTGATCCTCATCAAGGAATACGAAGGGGAAGGGGAGGATTACGTGCCGACCCTCGGCATCCCCGACGAGGAATTCGCCAGCATCAAGAAGCACATCACCCGGGAAGAGGTGCGGGTGGTGACCCTGGCCAAGCTCAAGCTGCGTCACGACATGTGCCTGTGGGACGTGGGCGCCGGCAGCGGCTCGGTGAGCATCGAGGCCGACCATCTGCTCCCCAACGGCCGCATCTTCGCCCTGGAGCGCAACGAGCAGTGCCTCGCCTTTCTCAAGCAGAACCTCAACAAGTTCCACACCCGCCACGTCACCCTCGTCCCCGGCGAGGCCCCCGACTGTTTCGAGGATCTGCCCGATCCCGACCGGGTCTTCATCGGCGGCTCGGGGGGGAATCTCTTCCGCATCCTCGAAGCCGTCGACGCCCGGCTCCCCGCCGAAGGGCGCATCGTCATCAACGCCATCACCCTCGAAACCCTCACCGCCGCCACCGAGTTCTTCGAGAATGCCGGCTATCAGGTCGAGGTGACCACCGTCAACATCGCCCGCACCCGGCCGCTGACCGAATACAAGATGTTCGAGGCCTACAACCCGGTCTACATTATCGTCGGCGAAAAGGGCTGAGGACGCC
>CALJLX010000514.1 GCA_937982495.1 uncultured Desulfuromonas sp. | reverse complement strand
CCGGCAACAATCTCCTCTATCTGCTGATTTCGGCGCTGCTCGGCTTCATGGCGGTCTCCGGTTTTCTCGGCAAGGGGAACCTCGGTCGGCCCCGGCTGCACCTGCTGCTCCCCGACGAGATCTACGCCGGGCGGCCGGTGACGGCGCGGCTGCGGCTGCGCAACGACAAACGCCTGCCGGTCTTTCTGCTGCGGGTCTCGATTCTCGACGGCAGCGCCGCCTTTCTCGTGGTCGGCGGCGGGGAGACCGCCGAGGCGGAGATTTCCCTGAACTTCCCCCGTCGCGGCCGCCAAACCATCGCCGGCGCCCGCCTCAGTTCGATCTTTCCGGTCAACTTCTTTGTGCGCTCCCGCTACCTGCCCCTCGACCAGCCGGTGCTGGTCTTTCCCGCTCCGCGCCCGGTTCCGTTGCCGGAAGTCTTTGGCGACGAGCGCCGTCTCGGGGATAAAGTCGTCAGCGGGCGCGGACCCCAGGGGGAACCGGCGCAGATCGCCGACTATCGCGGCGGCGAACCCCTCAAGCTGATCCACTGGAAGCTCTCCGCCCGTACCGGTCGCCTGCTGGTCAAGGAGCTGGCCGCGACCGCCGTCGAACCGGTGGTCATCGATCCCGACCGGTTGCCGGGGGGCGGTCTCGAAGAGCGCTTGCAGGGGGCGGCCTATCTGGTCAATCGCTATGTCCGCGCCGAGCGGCCGGTGGGCCTGCGCCTCGGCGGACGGCTGCTGCGACCGGGGCTGAGCCGCGCCCATCGTTTGCGCCTGCTGGCGGCATTGGGGGACCATGGTCAGGATTAGCACCCTTCTCGATCTCCTCGCGGCGCTCGTCAGCCTGGCCGGGGTCGCCCCCCTCTACCCCTATCTCGACGGCGGGGCGCGCCTCCTCTTTCCCCTCGCCCTGCTCGCCGGGCTGCTGCGCGGACGGTGGCCCGGCCTCGTTCTCCCGACGATCCCGGCGACCCTGACGGCCCTGGCCGTTCTCGTCTACTATCTGCCCCGGGTCAGCCGCGTCATCCTGGTCGAACCGGCGGTCAACGTCCTCGTCCTGCTCCTTTGCCTGCGGCTGGTCACCGAACGCAGCGGGCGCAACTATCTGCAACTCTTCGTCCTGGCGATCCTCGCCCTGGCCGGTTCCTCGCTGCTCAGCCTCGAACTCGGCTATCTCTTCTATCTGACGGCGCAGGTGACGCTGGTCACCGTCGGCCTGGTCCTCCTCAGCTTTCACGGCGAGGACCCCGATTTGCGCCTGGAGCGCCGCTCCCTGCGCCGGGTGCTGGCCGTCGCCCTGCTGCTGCCGGCGGCTTCGCTGGTGTTGATGCTCGGCTTTTTCGTCATCCTGCCCCGCACCGAACAGCCCCTCTGGCATTTTCTCAATCCCCCCGCCAGCCCCGAGGTCGGTTTCAGCGATCAGGTGAGTCCCGGTCATTACGCCGAGATGGCGGCCACCGGCGACATCGCCTTTCGCGTCGCCGGACCGCAACTGCCGCCGGCGCAGCGCTATTGGCGGACCATCGTGCTCAACGCCCTGAACGGGCAGACCTGGGTGCGGGAAACGCCTCCTCCCGGAGCCGTCACCCAGGTGCTCGGCGACGGGCGGGTGGAGCTGGAGTTCTTCGCCGCCCCCCGCCAGGGGCGTTATCTGCCGACTCTCGACCTGCCCCTGGCCCTTGCGCAAGTGCGTTCCCGGGAGTTGGGGGAGGGGGTGTACGCGACCCATCGCACCAGCGATCGTCAGATCCGCTACCGGCAACAGGCCGTTCCCGACGGGGTGCTGATGGAGCGGGGACGGATCGACCGCGACTTCTACCTGCGCCCGCCGACACTGGTTTCGCCACGGGTCGCCGCCGTCGCCGAAGAGATCGCCGGTGAGGGGGGGGATGTCGGCGCGCGGGTCGCCGCCCTCGAAGGCTTTTTCCTCGGACAGAATCTTCAGTACGCCACCAGCGACCTGCCCGCCGGGGCAGATCCCGTCGATGCCTTTCTCTTCGCGAAAAAGCGCGGCTACTGCGAATACTTCGCCTCGGCTTTCGCCCAGCTCGCGCGTCTGGCCGGGGTGCCGGCGCGACTGGTGGGGGGCTATTACGGCGGCGAGTACAATCCCTTCGGCGGCTACTATGCGGTGGCGGAGGCCACCGCCCACGTCTGGGTCGAGGTGCTGCACGAGGACGGCCGCTGGCAGCGGCTCGATCCCACCCGCCTGGCCGTCAACGCCGCCGGCGACTTCCTCGGCGCCCGCTCGCGGGGGCCCGGACTGGCCCGACGCCTGGCCGACGGCATCGACTACTTCTGGACCCAGGCGGTCATCACCTACGATTTCGGCCGTCAGTGGGAGGCGGTGAAGGGGGTGCGGGATCAATTGCGCGGGCGGACCGCGCCGTCCGCCGCCGCTTCCGAGCCGCGCCCGTCGGGCGCGCCCCTGGCCTGGGCGCTGGTTCTGGCGGCCCTGGCCTGGGGCGGGTGGCGGCTATGGCGGCGCGGCACCAGCCGCGAGGAACGGCTGCTGCGCAAATTTCTGCGACGGACGGCGAAACGCCACGGCCTGGCGGCGATTCCCGATGCCGTCGGCCTGCGCGAACTGGCCGACCGACTGGATGATCCCCTGGCCCGGGAATTCGCCGAACTCTACGGCGGCGCGATCTATCGCGACCGGAAATTGGAGGAAGGAGAGTTCAGGAGATTGCGGGAGATTGTGCGGGAGATGAGAAGGAGTGAGGGGTGAGGGGTGAGGGGTTCTCCCTTTAGCCCTCGTTCTTCGCTCTGCCTTTTCCTCTCCTCCGTGGCCGGCGGCGTTTGGGGCGGGGGCTTTCGCTGCTTTTACGTTGCAGCAATTCTTCGTCCTGGCGCAGGGCGAGGCGCCAGTCTTCGGTCAGGGCGGTTCGCTCGGGGTTGTCGGCGTGCCACAGGGCGAAGAGTTCCAGCGACTGAGGGGTCATGGGGTGCTGGAGGAAGCGCCGTTCGCCGCGCTTGCCGAGGCCCCGGGCGAGGCGGAAAAAGCCGATCAGCAGTTCCCGCGCCTGATGGCGGGTGCCGTGGCTGATGTGGAAGTAGTTGCAGTGGGGAGTGAGAATCAACCCGGCGATGCGCACCGCGTCGGTGACCGTGGCTTCTCCCTCGGGGGGGCAGGCGCGCAAAAAGCGGTCGAGGAAGAGGGCGGCGAGGGCGAAGTGTTCCTCGATGGGGGTGCCTCCGGCGGTGCGGCCGTCGATGCGGTCGAGCAGGGCGAAGGTCGCTTCCTCGGCTTCGTAGCCGGCGAGCAGATGGGGGAGCAGTCCCATCCCCTGGGCATTGCGCAGCACCTGTCCGGCGACCCGGTGGCGGAAGAGCTCCAGCAGTTCCTCGCGGATGCGGGCCGGGGCCGCCTCGGCGATGAGCGGGGCGCGCTGATAAATCCCCTGGCGCACACTGTCGTCGAGGGAAAAGCCGAGGCGGGCGGAGAATTCCAGGGCGCGGAGCATGCGCACCGGATCCTCGGTGAAGCGCGTCAGGGGATCGCCGATGACCCGCAGGCGGCGCGCCGCGAGATCGGCCAGGCCGCCGACGTAGTCGATGATGGAGAAGGTCTGAATGTCGTAGAACAGGGCGTTGATGGTGAAATCCCGGCGGAAGGCGTCTTCCTGGGGGGTACCGAAGACATTTTCGCTGAAGAAGAAGTGATCGGCGGGATCTTCCGGCAGGTCGTCGGCCTGGGCCTGGCGGCGGAAGGTGGCGACCTCGACCAGGCTGTCGCCGAAACGCACGTGGGCCAGGCGGAAGCGGCGACCGACGAGAAAGCAGTTGCGAAAGAGTTTCTTGACCTGATTGGGGGTGGCGTCGGTGCCGACGTCGAAATCCTTGGGGGGGCGCCCCAAGAGCAGGTCGCGCACGCCGCCGCCGACCAGATAGGCCTTGTAGCCCTGGCGCGACAGGCGATAGAGCACCTTGAGGGTGTTGTCGTCGATGTTCTTGCGGGAGATGCCGTGCTCGGATCGGGGGACGATGACGGGCTGGACGGTCGCTGGATTTTCCGGGGTGTCGCTCATGGTCGAAATGGCAGTCGCTTTCGAAGGTGGGGAAAAACCGCGACAATGTAGCAAAATCCCCAAGGGAAGAAAAGTTTTAAAAGGTCGCCTTGCCAGAGAGAAGATGAACCCCTAGAATGCCCGGGCCGGATGACCGCCACCGAGAAGAGGAAATGCCGCCGTCCATGAACGATACGCAACCCAACCTGCTGGTGATTCTCGGCCCGACCGCCTCGGGCAAGACCCGTCTCGCCGTCGGCGCCGCCCGCGCCCTCGACGGGGAGATCCTCTCCGCCGACTCCCGCCAAGTCTACCGGGGGATGGACATCGGCACCGGCAAGGATCTGGTCGAGTACGGCGAGATTCCGTACCACCTCATCGACATCGTCGACCCCGGCGCCGAATTCAACGTCTTCGAATTCCAGCGGCGATTCTTCGCGGTCTTCACCGAGATTCGCGGGCGCGGCCGGCTGCCGGTGCTGGTCGGCGGCACCGGCCTCTATCTCGATGCCGTGCTTCGCGGCTACCGGCTGGTACACGTGCCGGAAAACCCCGAACTGCGTCGGCAGTTGGCGCCGCTGACCCTGGAGCAGCTCGCCGTGCGCCTGGCGGCGTTGCGCCCCCGGCTGCACAACACCACCGACACCCTCGACCGTGAGCGGCTGCTGCGCGCCATCGAAATCGCCGAAGGGGAAGAAGCCGCGAGCGCCGAGTTGCCCCCGCTGCCGGAGTTGCACCCGCTGGTCTGCGGCGTGCGCTGGGAACGCAAGGCCCTGCACCGGCGCATCGACGCCCGCCTCAAGGAACGTCTCGCCCAGGGGATGATCGAGGAGGTCGAAGGCCTGCGCCGCTCCGGTGTGCCCTACGAAACCCTCGAATTCTACGGCCTCGAATACCGCTTCGTCGCCCAGTACCTGCAAGGGCAGCTCAACCGCAACGACATGAGCCAGAAGCTGGCGAGCGCCATCCACCAGTTCGCCAAGCGCCAGGAGACCTGGTTTAGGCGCATGGAGCGTCAGGGGACGGAAATCCACTGGCTCGACGGCGCCGGCGACCCGCTGCCGGGACTCCTCGCCCTTTGGCGGCGGCAGATTTCCTGAGAGAAGGATTTACTTATGACGATCTCCGAAATTTGCCTGCAGCTGCCGGATTGGGTGGATGAACTCATCCCCGATCCGCAGCGTCTTTTTCCCACCGTCGAAGAGCGCATGGAGCTGGCCGTCGCCCTCGCCCGGCGCAACATCGAAAGCGGCGGCGGTCCCTTCGGCGCGGCGGTGTTCGACTTGGA
Organism: uncultured Desulfuromonas sp.; assembly: GCA_937982495.1. Taxonomy (GTDB): domain Bacteria; phylum Desulfobacterota; class Desulfuromonadia; order Desulfuromonadales; family Trichloromonadaceae; genus Trichloromonas. Next base: position 575 of record CALJLX010000514.1, on the reverse strand, counting down.
AAGCGGCCGCCTGATCGCCCCCGGCGTCAATCTCGTCATGCCCGGCCATTGCTCCTCGGCCCACGCCGAAATCGTCGCCCTATCCCTCGCCCAACAGCGCCTCGGCCTGCATCAGTTGGGGCAGGAGGGCGGTCGTTTCGAGCTGGTCAGTTCCACCGAGCCCTGCGCCATGTGCCTCGGCGCCGTCCCCTGGTCGGGCATCGTCCGCCTGGTCTGCGGCGCCCGCGACGAGGACGCCCGCGCCGTCGGCTTCGATGAAGGGGATAAACCCGTCGACTGGCCGAACCTGCTCCATCGCCGGGGGATCGAGGTGCTGCGCGACGTGCGCCGTCTTGATGCGGCGGCGGTGCTGCGCGCTTATGTCGAGCAAGGCGGGGCACTCTATAACGGCGGCCCGGAGGACCGGGAAGGAAAAAGCGAAAAATAAGATTGACAGCCACCCGACCTTTTTGTTATTTAACCCATCCCGACGGCGAAAGCCGCCGCCAATCGAGCGGGAATAACTCAGTGGTAGAGTGCAACCTTGCCAAGGTTGAAGTCGCGAGTTCGAATCTCGTTTCCCGCTCCAAAAAAAT
>CALJLX010000513.1 GCA_937982495.1 uncultured Desulfuromonas sp. | reverse complement strand
GGAAGCGCAGTTCCTCCAGTTCGGCGGGCGACGCCCACTGCAAGCGCTCCAGTTCGGCGAGATACTCGAAGGTCCGGCGGCCCATGAGCTTTTCATGCAGGGGATAAACGATCTTGCGCACCAGATACGGATTCATGAGCACCTCCAAGAAATAAACTAAAAAACTTCCTGGTCCACAGAAAACACGGAAGACACGGAAAGAAAAACCTCAAGGTCAAAGGCTTGGTTTTAGACAGGATAAAGGCGGATAAAATCTGATGTTAAAATCATTAGAACAAAGACTTATCCGGTGTTATTCGCCTTTATCCCGTCAAAAAAAGATTTTCAAGATTTTGTCCGTGTTTTCCGTGCCTTCCGTGGACAGGTCAGCGCTGTTACCCGCCGAACCGCCGCCGCCAGCGGGAGAACATCAGCAGTCCCCACAAGGGCGTACCGTTGTGCTCCCGGCCGGACTGGTGGGCATCCCAGAGTCGGCGGATGAACTCACGCCGGAAGAGATCGTCCAGGTCGCCGCCGAAGAGGCTGTCGTGGGCGAGGTCCCGGAGTTCGCCGCGCAGCCAGGCATCCAACGGCACGCTGAAGCCCTGCTTCTTGCGATAGAGGATATCCGCCGGTAGCCGCTCCTCGTTCATCTTCTTGAAGATGTATTTGGACTGTTCGCCCCGCAGCTTCTGCGAGGAAGGCAGGCGCGCGGCGTATTCCAGCACCTTGTGGTCGAGGATCGGCGCCCGCACCTCCAGGGAATGGGCCATGCTCATACGGTCGACCTTCACCAGGATATCCTCGGGGAGATAACTGTGGATATCCACATACTGCGCCCGGCTCACCGGGTCGGGATTGCCGTTGCGGGCGAAATGGGCACCAAGCACGGCCTCGGCCCCGCTCGCGCCGACCCGCGCCGCGAACTCGGGGGTGTAGAGCCGCGCCTTCGCCTCCGGCTTGCAGTAGAAGGACATATCCCGGAAATAGGCTTGCTCCAGCGACAACGACAGATTGGTGAGAAAGCCTTTCAGGCGCAGCGGCCGGGGGAGACAATCGGCGCGGGGATAGATCCGGGCCAGCGGCCCGAGCAGCCCGGTGCGTAACGGGGCCGGAATTTTCCGGCGCAGACCGTCTTCGAAACGGGTCATGGCGTAACGCCGGGTGTAGCCGGCGAAGGTCTCGTCGCCGCCGTCGCCGGAAAGGGCCACCGTCACCCGTTGCCGAGCCATCTGTGACACGTACCAGGTCGGCACCGCCGAGCTGTCGGCGAAGGGCTCGTCGAAATGCCAGACCAGCCGGTCGATGATATCCAGCGCCTCGGGACGCACCACGAATTCATGATGTTCGGCGCCGTAACGCCTGGCCACCACCTCGGCGTATTCCAACTCGTTGAAGCGCTTCTCGGCGAAACCGATGGCCGCCGTGCGCACCGGCGCCCCCCCCTGCAAAGACATGGAGGCCACCACCGCGCTCGAATCGACCCCGCCGCTGAGAAAGGCCCCCAGCGGCACATCGCTGATCATCCGCAGCCGCACCGCCTCGTCGAAGACCTCCCGCAGCTCCTCCAGCGCCCGCTCTTCCGGCACGTCCTCCGGTTCGCGGTTCATGTCCAGATCCCAGTAACGGCGAGACGTCATCCCCTCGGGGGTGACCACCGCCAGATGGGCCGGCGGCAGCTTGCGGATGGCCTTGAAGATGGCCAGCGGCGCGGGAACGTAACCGAAGCTGCAATAGGCGTCGACCGCCGCCGGATCAAGGACGCGGGGGATGGTTTCGTCGATGAGCAGCGCCTTCATCTCCGAGCCGAAGACCAGCCGCCGTCCGTCGAAATGGTAGTAGAGAGGTTTCTTGCCGAGCCGGTCGCGAACCAACAGCAAGGTGCGATTCGGCCCGTCCCACAGGGCGATGGCGAACATCCCCCGCAGCCGGTCGACGACCCCCACCCCCCACTGCCGGTAGCCGTGGAGGATGACCTCGGTGTCGCTGTGGGTGCGGAAGCGGTGGCCTTGCGCCTCCAGCTCCCTTTTCAGTTCAAGGAAATTGTAGATTTCACCGTTGAAAACCACCTGCAACGAGCCATCGTCGATGGCCATCGGCTGCTCGCCGGTGTGCAGATCGATGATCGCCAGCCGCCGATGACCCAACCCGACGGATCCATCGACAAACAATCCCGCGCCGTCCGGGCCGCGATGGATCAGAGTATCGTTCATCCGCCCGAGCAGATCGCGGTCGACGGGCACCCCCTGCAAATTGTAGATACCGCAGATCCCGCACATTCAGTCAGAATCCTTCCATCCCTGCACAAAATTTGTAATCAATGAAAAACGCGGACAAAATCTTGAAAAGCTTTTTGACGGGATCAGAGCGGATAAAATCGGATGTTAAAATCTTAACCACAAGAATTTATCTGGTTTTATCCGCAGTTATCCGCCTTTATCCTGTCCAGAACCCAGCCCTTGACCTTTCGGTATTATTTCCGTGCCTTCCGTGTTTTCCGTGGACCGATGAGATTCTGAATGCCTTGGTCTCGCCGGCCTAAGCCTCCGATGGACTCAGACGCGTAACAACAATTT
>CALJLX010000512.1 GCA_937982495.1 uncultured Desulfuromonas sp. | reverse complement strand
CGGCCACGTGAACCAGGGATTTGGCCTTGGTATGGGTGTGCGGGCGCAGGCGGGTACCCTTGCCGGCGACGGGAAGAATGATTTTCATGGTCGCTCCGATGGTTGAAAGTATTGGCGTCGCCGGTTCGCTTTCGGTAGGATGCACGGCATCCGCGCGCTTGCCCGCGAACGCCGGAAGTGTAGCTTTTTTTCCGACAAGTCACAAGGGATCACCCGAAGGAGCCGCCATGACCGATCATCTGGTCCGCATTCTCAGCAAGGACGGTTCGCTGCGCGCCGTCGCCGCCGCCACCACGAACCTGACCGAAAACATCCGCCGCCGCCAGGAGACCGATCCCACCGCCACCGTCGCCCTCGGCCGACTGGTCAGCGGCGCGGCCCTGATGGGGGCGCTGCTCAAGGGGGATCAGCGGCTGGCGCTGATGATCGAGGGGAGCGGGCCCTTGCAGCGGCTGCACGCCGAGACCGACGCCGACGGCCATGTGCGAGGATCGGTGAAGCAGCCGATCGCCGGGTTGCCGCCGAAAGCGGACCGGTTCGACGTCGCCGGGGCAGTGGGCAAGGCGGGATTTCTGCACGTGGTCAAGGATCTCGGTCTGAAGGAGCCGTACCGGGGCATGGTCCAGCTCTACAGCAGCGAAATCGCCGAGGATCTCGCCTACTACCTGACCACTTCGGAGCAAGTGCCGTCGACCGTCGGCCTCGGCGTCGCCCTCGACCGGGATTTCGCCGTCGCCGCCGCCGGCGGCTTTCTGGTGCAGGCGATGCCCGACGGCGACCCGGAACTCCTCCCTCTGCTCGAGGAGCGCCTGCGCCGACTCCCCCCCATCGCGACCCTGCTGCGCCAGGGGCAAAGCCCGTTACAGGTTCTCGAAGGCCTCTTCCGGGACATCCCCTTCACCGTGCAGTTGGAAACGCCGCTGGAATTCCGTTGCACCTGCAACCTGGCCCAGGTCACCGCCATGCTCCGCGCCCTCCCCGCCGACGAAGTGCGGACCATGATCGAAGAAGACCAGGGGGCCACGATCACCTGCGAATTCTGCAAGCAGCACTATTCATTCACCGCCGAGGAGCTTTCCGCCCTGCCGCAGCTGAAGAATTAGGGACGCGACACAGTACCCCCCCCTCCCTCCCCCTTATCAGGGGGGGATTATTTCCGCAACTCCAGCTCGAAGGGCGCGCCCGCCCCTCCCTCCGCCGTCAGTTCCAGCTTTTCCCCATCGATTCCGCGATTGGCGAAATAGCGGCCAAGCAGTTCGGCCCGGGCCTGGGCCAGTTGCCGGTCGTATTCCGGAGAGACATCGGTGGCGGCGCGCACCGTCCCCCGCCAGCGGGCGCGACCGCTCGCCGCCAGCCAGTCGGCCAGGGGATCGAGCATCTCCACCCCGCCCGCCAAGGGCAGGGCCGCCCCCACGCTGAACAGTCGTTCGCCGGGATAGCGCAGAACCAGCCCGTCTCCCGCTGCAATCTCGACCCCGGGCAGCGGCGCGGCGCTCGCCCGCAACTCCGCCGCCGACGGCGTCGGCGCCTCGGTTTCGACCACCGGCGCCGGGGGCGCGGAACCGCCGACACAGCCCCACAATAGCAGCAGCAACACACCGATCAGTCCGTTCCTCATCCTTCCTCCTCGGGTTCGCCGTTCAACTCCTGCAAACGCCAGAGCCGGGCGTAGAGCCCCCCCTGGGCCAGCAGCTCCCGGTGGCCGCCGACTTCGGCCACGCTCCCTCGATGCAGCACATAGATGCGGTCGGCGCCGGCGGCGGTGCGCAGCCGGTGGGCGATAAGCAACATGCTCCGACGGCGCCCGGCGCGATTCAGCGCCGTCGCCACCCGCTCTT
>CALJLX010000511.1 GCA_937982495.1 uncultured Desulfuromonas sp. | reverse complement strand
AATCCGTAACCTGTTGATTTTATGGCGGCCCCGGCGCGATTCGAACGCACGACCTACCGCTTAGGAGGCGGTTGCTCTATCCTGCTGAGCTACGGGGCCGCAAAGGGGGTTATTTATAACCCAGCGAATAGGGATTTGCAACCCCCGGGCAGTCCTTCAGAATTTGAGCAGGCTGAAGACCTTATCTTGCGGCAGGCGCTTGCGGCCTTCGAGAAATTCCAGTTCGGCCATGAAGGCGCATTCCACCACCTCGGCCCCCAGTTCCTGCACCAGTTCGACAACGGCGGCCATGGTGCCGCCCGTTGCCAGCAGATCGTCGGCAACCACCACCCGATCGCCGGGCTTGAAGGCGTCCTCGTGGATTTCCAGGGTGTCGGCGCCGTATTCGAGCTGATAGGTCTTCCGCAGGGTTTTATAGGGGAGTTTTCCCGGCTTGCGCACGAGGGTGATGCCGGTGCCGAGTTTGTAAGCCAGGGCCGCGCCGAGCAGGAAACCGCGCGCCTCGACCCCGACGATCTGGTCGATCTTGGCGCCGATATAGCGATGGGCGATCAGGTCGATCATCCGGTTAAAACTCTTCGGGTCCGCCAGCAGGGTCGTTATATCTTTGAAAATAATCCCTTTCTTGGGGAAGTCGGGGATGTCGCGAATGACTTTTTTCAGATCTTCCACGGGGTCGAGTCCTTCGTGCGAGGTTGGGATAAGGGTCATGCGCCCTCAGGCTTCCGGTGGCACGAAACGTCCAGCGGCCTGGTGCTCCTGACGGATTTTTTTCAATTTTTCGAGACATTTCGCCTCGATCTGGCGAATTCTCTCGCGGGTTACGCCAAAGCTGCGGCCGATGGTGTCCAGGGTTTGCGGGTCACGATCATCCAATCCGAAGCGCAGGGTCAGAATTTCCCGCTCATTTTCACTCAAGCTCTCAAGCCAGGTGCTGACCAGGGAGTATTTGTCCAAATCTTCGATCAGTCCCGAAGGGTCGACCGCCGTCGGATCCTCGATGGTATCCATGAGGCTGTAATCGTTATTCTCTCCCATGGGATGTTCGATGGAATAGGTCTTCTTGACCAGCACCATCAGCCGCCGGACATAGGCGTTCTCCACTCCCATCGCTTCGGCGACTTCATGCACATGCGGTTCGCGATTGTATTTGTGGACCAGTTCGCGGCTGATTTTGATGAGCTTGTTGATGTCGTCGGAGACATGCACCGGCAGCCGAATGGTGCGGCTCTGATTGACCAGCGCGCGCTCGATCGATTGCCGGATCCACCAGGTGGCATAGGTGGAAAAGCGGCATTCCTTGCTGAGTTTGAAACGTTCGACCGCTTTGATCAGACCGAGATTGCCCTCTTCGATCAGATCGAGAAAAGGCAGCCCGCGGTTCATGTAGCGCTTGGCGATCTTGACCACCAGGCGCAGGTTGCTTTCGATCATACGGTTGCGGGCCTGTTCATCCCCCTGGCTGATCCGGGCGGCCAGAGCCCTTTCGTCCTCGGCGGTGAGCAGCGTGGTTTTCTGGATTTCCTTCAGATAAAGCTTGATGGCATCGTCCGAATGCTCTTCCTCCGGTTTCTCGGGACTCTCGTCGGACTCTTCCTCCCCCTCTTCTTCCTCGTCGACCTCCGCTTCTATCAGATCGTCTTCGGGCTCTTCGGGGGCATCGGCTTCCAGTTCCTCCTCGAATTTGTACCGGTCAGTCATTTTCGCCAAATCTCCACGGTGAAAAAGCCATTAAATGCGTGAAAGTCTATGGAAGGGAGACTATTAAGGCAAGTAAAAAATAGGATTTACCGCTTCCTTACCGATACGGATCTCGAAATGCAGGCGCGCCTGACCGCCGCTGGGCGACACGCCGCTGAGAGCGATACGCTGACCACGAACCACATCGTCACCATTGGCGACGAGATTCTGCTCGTTGTAGCCATAAACGGTGTAATAGGAATCCCGATGTTTGATGATGATGAGATGACCATAGCCTTTGATGCCGTCGCCGCTGTAGATCACCCGGCCGTTCGCCGCCGCCGTCACGGTCGTGCCGCGGGGGACGGCGAATTCCACCCCACGGTTGATGTTGCCCGCCCGCTCGCCGAAATGCTTGACGATCTTCCCCCGGACGGGAAAGGCGAAGAGCCCCTTGGTGGGGACTTTCGGCGGTGGAGCCGGCTTCGGCTTTGCCGGGGGGGAGGTATCGCTGGGAGAAACGGATCGAGACGGGGTTTTCGCCTGTGGCTCTGCAGTGCTCGATTCCGGAGCAACCGCGACCGTCTTCGGGACGGCCTGCACACGGGAGGCATGGGGGATATAAAGGCGTTGGCCGACCCGCAATCGGGTCGGATCGGAAACACCGTTGATCCGCGCCAGCCGGGTGGGATCGACGCCGTAGGTCTGACTGATGCGATACAGGGTCTGCCCCTCACTGACCGTGTGGTAGACCCCCTTGCGGGAAGCACAACCGGCCAGAAGAGAAAAAATCAGAACAAAAATGATCGCGCGAATCGGCATGACGCTCCAGAAGAACAAGGATTACCGTCAAGGTAGCGGAATCTGGTGCCGATCGTCAACCGGAGGCGGAGGAAACAGAAGCACGGCGGATTTCAGAAGAGGTATTTGATGACGAGAAAACCACCGATGAGCAGGATCATGAAGATCAGGGTGAGCAGATTAAAATATTTTTCGATAAAATCGCGCACCGCCGGACCATAGCGGTAAATCAGGCCGGCGACGAGAAAAAAACGCAGACTGCGGCCGATGATCGACGCGAAAACGAAGACAATGAAATTGATTTCGAAAACCCCGGCGCCGATGGTGATCACCTTGTAGGGAATGGGGGTAAAACCGGCGGTGAAGACCGTCCAGAAATCGTAGGTGGCGAAAAGAATCTGAACCTTGGCGAAAACCGCCTCGGTGAAACCGGGGACATAGCGGAAGAAATAATCGGAGACCGCCCCCCAGAGTCCGTGTCCGATACCGTAGCCGAGCATTCCACCCAGGACCGAGCCGATGGAGGTGAGCAGGGCGTAGCGGAAGGAGAGGCGCGGCGTGGCGATACACAGGGCGAGCAGGAGCACGTCGGGAGGGATGGGAAAAAAGGAACTTTCGGCAAAGGCCAGGCAGAAGAGAGCCAGGGTTCCATAGGGGGTTACCGCCCAGTGCAGAACCCAGTCGTAAAGACGACGAATTATTTTCATGAAATTCAGGGTTCCTCGCGCCAGCCGAACTTCCCCAGAAGCGGGACGAAGCGACAGTCGACCAGTTGTTCTTCGGAAAAGTTGTTTTCGCCAACACGGGTGATGCGTTTGAGCACCTGCACCCCCATGTCTCCGACGGGAATGACCAGTCGCCCGCCGATGGCCAACTGACGCAGATAACAGTCGGGAACACTCGGGGCGCCGGCGGTTACGACAATGGCGTCGAAAGGCGCTTCTTCCTCCCAACCCAAGGTACCGTCGGTCACCTTGATGTTCACCGAACCGCAGCCGATACCGTCAAGAATCCGCCGGGCACGGCGGGCCAGGGCCGGAATCCGTTCGACGGAAAAAACCCGGCCCGCGAGTTTCGCCAATACCGCCGCCTGATAACCCGAGCCGGTGCCGATTTCCAGCACCTTTTCGTTGCCGGTCAACAGATCGGAAGAGCGTCGTGTAGGGGAAGAGTGTAGATCTCGGGGGTCGCCGGATC
>CALJLX010000510.1 GCA_937982495.1 uncultured Desulfuromonas sp. | reverse complement strand
TTTACGCCATGGGGGACGGCAACCACTCCTTCGCCACCGCCAAGGCGATCTGGGAGAAAATCAAAAACGCGGCCGTTGACCGGGAAGCGATCATGAACCATCCGGCCCGTTTCGCTCTGGTCGAACTGGTCAACGTGCACGATCCGGGGCTGGAGTTCGAGGCGATTCATCGGGTGCTCTTCAATGTCGACTTCGATCGTCTGCTGCACCAGGCAGAGGCTTATTACCGGCGGCAGGGCGCCGGATTCTCCTGCGAGTTCTGTAACGACCTGGATGCCCTGCCGGAGAAGAGTCGGCGGCTGGAGGCGGATGGGCGTCAGCTAGTGCCTTTTATCGCCGGCGAGCGCTGCGGGCTGCTGGTGATCGACCGGCCGCCGTCCCATCTGGAAACGGCGACCCTGCAGGGTTTTCTCGACGAGGCCCTGACCGGGCAGCCGAACGGGCGCATCGACTATATCCACGGCGAGGGGAGCGTCACCGCCCTGGGCAAACGTCCGGGCAATGTCGGTTTCTATCTGCCGGCGATCTGCAAGCGCGAATTTTTCAAGAGCATCATTCTCGACGGGGCGCTGCCGCGCAAGACCTTCTCCATGGGAGATGCGGACGAAAAGCGCTTTTACATGGAATGCCGGAAGATCGCGCCGTAAGGGGATGATATCCGAGGGATGGTCATGGGGGGATGTTTCAGACAAAATAGGCGCCGATACCTTTCAGCGTTTAGCGGAAAAGCGATTTATGTCCTCTGCCTGCTGCTTGCCGTCGCCGCGCCGGCGACGGCCGATTACCAGGTGCTGCTCAAATCCGGCGAAACGTTGTACGCCCGGGATTACTGGCTGGACAAGGTCGACAAGAAGCTGATCCGGCTCGATCTCGACGGGACGACCCGCCGGGTGCCCCGGGACGGCGTCCTCTATATCGCCCCGATGCCCGAGGAAGATCCGCGGGCCCGGATTGCGATCAAGCGCATCACTTTCGCCCCCAAGGAAAAGCTCGCCGCCGCCGGGGTTGAAGTTCCCCGGGAAGAGAATGCCTCTCTTGCGGAGAGTGACGGTACGGCTGATGGTTCCGCCTCGTCGCCGTCAGCGGAGACCGCCGCGGTTTCGGGCGACGGCGGTGCCTCTGCCGTTGGCGACCCGCTGGCCATGGACGAATTCTGGCGGGAGGAGGCGGAGCGCATCGATGAGCAGCGGGAGGCCGCCAAGGAAGAGTTCAAGGCCGCTCTGGCCGGCGACGATCTGGCGGCGCGTCAGCAGGCCCGGCAGAAGATTCTCGATCTGACCGATGCCCGTACCCGCCTGCGGGAAGAGGTGCGCGGCGCCCATCAGGGTGTGTTGCCGGCCTGGTGGCGCTGGACCGCCGATTGACCGGGCGCGTCCACCGGAGACACGGATGCCCCAAGGTGTCCACTCGTTTAACGACAATCCCGCCCTGGCCGCGATCGGGTGTTCCCGTGCGTGAAAACAAATCCCGCCTTTTTTTACTTCCACTTCTTCTGCTCACGCTCCTGCCGTGGCTGACGCCGCCGACCGACGCCTGGGGGGCTTCGCGTATCGCGGTTCTTTATCCGGAGGTCCGCGAGCCCTACCTTTCCGTTTTCAGTACCATCATTCGCGGCATCGAATCCCAAGGGGAGCGGCAGATTCTCCCCTATCCCCTCCCGGAAAATTTCGATTCCGTCCATATCGAGAAGTGGCTTGACGCCCGTCGACCCGATGCCGTCATCGCCCTGGGCAGTCGCGGTTTCCAGATGGCCGAGGAACTCAAGGGCAAGCTGCCGATAGTCGTCGGCGCCGTACTACTCGCTCCCAACGGTCTGCCGGGCATCAGTCTGGCCGCCGATCCCCTGATCCTTTTCGCCACCCTGAAAGACTTGGCTCCCGGCACTCGCCGGGTCTTCGTGGTCTATCAGCCCGAGGAGAGCGCCTGGCTGGTGGAACGGGCGCGGGGGGCGGCGCGGGCGCGGGGGCTGGAATTGCACGCCCGACCCGCCGCCGATCTGCGCGCGGCCGTGACCACCTATCGGGATCTGGTCGAAAACAAACTGGGAGAAGCAGATGCCGTCTGGCTGACCATGGATTCGGTCAGCGCCAATGATCGGGCGGTTTTGCCGATGCTTCTTGAAGCAGCCTGGAAACGGAAATTCGTACTCTTTTCCGGCAAGCCCGGGCATGCCAAGCAGGGAGCTCTTTTTTCCCAATATCCCGACAACCATCGTCTCGGCCGGCAGTTGGGCACCCTGGCCGAGCGTATCCGTGCCGGGCATGAGGGCGATCTGGTGCCGAGCCAAGAGCTGGAGACGGCGGTCAATCTGCGTACGGCGGCCCATCTCGGGCTGAATTTCCGGGCCGAGCAGAAAGACCGCTTTCAGCTGATTTTCCCCTGATTCAGGGATGGCACAGACTCGGAGGGCGGCGTTTCGCATGGGGAGAGTATGAGTCTTTGGCGTCTTTCACAGATCGGGTTTCGGGGCAAGCTGCTGGGGCTTGTCGCCCTTGGCATTTTCGCCCTGGCCCTGACCGCGGCCATGACCACCGCCTGGGTCACCAGTAACCGGACCCGAGCCCTGCTGGTCGCCCAGGGTCTGCAGATCACCGGCACCCTGGCCGATCAGAGCCTCTTGGCTCTGCTCTATCGCAGCGAGGAGAACGCCCTGCGTCCCTTAAGGGCCATGCTCGGTTTTCCCGATGTCCGTCAGGCAGGCATTCTCGATCCCCAGGGGGAGCCCCTCTTTGTGCTGGGCGGCGACGAGGGTGCCGGGTTCGTCCCTGCCGTCTCGGAACTTCTGCTCAAGCCGGAACTGGTGCGGGAAACCGCTGACGAATGGTTCTTCGTGGCGCCGGTCTTCAGTGGCGACCTGCTCGCCGCTGGTGATGAGGGGACGGAGCTGTTCAATCCCAACGCCTCTTCCCGGGGTCGGGAACTGCTCGGCTACGCCGGTGTGTGGATGAGCAAACAGGCCTTGCGCGCCCTGCAGAGGCATATCTTCTGGGGCAACATCAGTATCGCCTGCACCTTCGCCCTCGGTCTGCTGCTGCTGATGAATCTCGGCATCAAGCGCATGATCCGCCCCCTTTATCGCCTCAGCCGGATCATGGAGGAGGCCAAACAGGAGGGTGCCCATGTCTACGCTCAGGTGCGAGGCCCCAAGGAAATCATGCACATGGCCGAGGCTTTCAATCTGATGATGAGCAGTCTCGAAGAGCGCGACCGGCGGCTGCGCAATCACCGGGAGCAGTTGCGGACCGAGGTGGCGATCCGTACCCGGGAACTCGTCGAGGCCCGGGACGCGGCCCTGACCGCCAATCGGCACAAATCCGAATTCCTCGCCAACATGAGTCATGAGCTGCGCACCCCCTTGCAGGCGATCATCGGTTACGCCGATCTGGTGCGGGAGGACTTGGAACTTGAAGGGCGCGATGCCAGTGTCGCCGATCTCAACCGCATCGTCCATAACGCCCGGCGGCTGCTGGCGCAGATCAACAACATTCTCGATCTGGCCAAGGTCGAGGCTGGGCGCATGGAATTGAACCTGCAACCGGTTCGGCTCGATCTCGTTGTCGAGGAGGCCCTGGAAACCGTGCGGCCACTCATGTTGCAGCAGGGCAACCGCCTCGAGTTCCACTTGGAGGGAGAGGCGCGCGAGGTGCGCATCGACCGGGAGAAGCTGTTGCAATGTCTGCTCAACCTGCTCAGCAACGCCGGGAAATTCACCCGCGACGGCTGCGTCACCCTGGTCGCGCGGCTTGATCCCGCACTGTTACGGATCGACGTCATCGACACCGGCATCGGCATCTCGGTCGAGCAGCAGGAACTGATTTTCGAGGAATTCCGGCAGGCCGACGGCAGCCTCACCCGCAAGTTCGAAGGGACCGGACTGGGGCTGGCGATCACCCGGCGCTTCTGTAAACTGATGGGGGGGGATGTTGCCCTGGCCAGCACACCTGATTCCGGTTCGACCTTCAGCATCCGCATTCCGTTGCCGATCGCCGACTCTGCGGCGGGTTCTCCGGTGCTCAAGGGGAGCGGGGTCCAGGGGGTTTTGCCTTTTTCCGGCTTGGAGCCGGGTTCCTGACGCCGGCCATCCCCCAGGGGAGGCAATGCATGGTCGATGCGGATTTCTCATGAATTTTTCCGGGGGGAAGCGATTTCACGTACTTGCCGAAACCGCTGTCCATGGCGGCGGGTGGCCGGTCGGAGGTAACTGAAACTCAGGGGGAATGATGAGACAGTGGAAACGATGGTTGCCGGTTATGGTGCTGGCGG
>CALJLX010000509.1 GCA_937982495.1 uncultured Desulfuromonas sp. | reverse complement strand
AATTTGCTATATATTTAGCACTCATCGAAACAGAGTGCTAACAACCCGACGGAACTGAAGTTTCCGCGAAAGGAGTCAAGGATGAGTTTGACCAATCCTCCTTTGGTGGTCGATAGCCTGGATCATTATCTGGCAAGAATCAAGCAGTTTGAACTGCTCGACCGGGATGAGGAATCCGACCTGGCGCGACGTTATCGCAGGGATGGCGATTTGGAGGCCGCCCATCGCCTGATCTGCGGCAATTTGCGCTTCGTGGTCAAAGTCGCCAACGAATATCGCGGCTATGGCATGAAGATGCTGGACCTGATTCAGGAAGGGAACATCGGCCTGATGATGGCGGTGAAAAAATTCGACCCGGATCGGGGGATCCGGCTGATTTCTTATGCGGTCTGGTGGATTCGTGCCTATATCCAGAACTACATCGTCAAGACCTGGTCGTTGGTAAAGATCGGCACCACCCAGGCACAGAAAAAGCTCTTTTTCAAACTCAAGCAGACCCAGGCCGCGCTCTTGCGCCTGTCCGGCCGGGAGAATGCCGAGGAAATCGCCCAGACCCTGGATGTGCGCAACGACGAGGTCGAGGAGATGAGCCGCCGCCTGGCCGCTCGCGATACCTCGCTGGATGTGGAGTTGATCGAAGGGGAGGATTTCACCCTCATGGATACGCTGGCGGACGACTCCCCCGACCAGGAAACCCGGCTGATCGGAAACGAACAGCGCCGGCGCCTTGCCAGCGAAGTCCGCCAGGCCTTCGACCGCCTCAACGACCGGGAACGGAAAATCATCCGGGAGAGGATTCTCGACGAATCGCCTCGAACCCTGCAGGAGTTGGCCAACGATTTCGGCATCAGCAGGGAGCGTGTGCGCCAGCTCGAGACCAATGCCCTGGGCAAGTTGCGTGAAACCCTCGAAGACTTGCGCACGGCTTGATCCACCCCGGTCGTGGCCATGGGAAAGGGGCGAATGTCATTGACAAAAGCCCGGCCATCCCGTACTTTCTAGCATCTTGCGACACTCTCGGATCCGAGGATGAACCCGTTGATGAAAAAACTGCTCAGCACCCTGCTTCTGCTCCTGTTGGCCACCGCCTGCGCCTCCACAGTGGTCCCCCCGCCCAAGACCGCCGAACACTATCTGGAGGAGGGCGAGGCCAATTTCGAAAAGGGCCGCTACGAAGATGCCATCGCCAACTGGGAAAAGGTCAGGGACAGTTATTTTTCCCCCGAACTCAACATTCTCTCCGAGTTGAAAATCGCCGAAGCCTACTTCCTGAGCGAACGCTATGTCGAAGCGGCCACGGCTTACGAGGATTTTCTCAAGCAGCACCCCGACCATCCCCGCACCGCGGACGTCCTCTTCCAACTCGGGCTTTCCTATTTTCACCAGATGCTCTCGCCGGATCGCGATCAGACCGCGACCCGTAATGCCCTGTCGACCTTCACCGACCTGCGGAAACGCTTTCCCGATTTTTCCCGGGACGAGGAGTTGACCACCAAGATTGCCCAGTGTCGAGAGCGGTTGGCGGAACATGAAATTCTGGTCGGGCAGTTCTACCTGCGGACCAAACAGTACCAGGCGGCGAGCAATCGCATCAGTCGGGTTCTGGCCGAAAATCCGGACTACCCGAAAAAAGACGAGGCCTATTTCCTGCTCGGGCATGCCTACCTCATGCTCGAACAACGGCAGCGCGCGGCGGATGCCTTTAACACCCTCTTTCGCGAATATCCCGCCAGCGACTATGTGCTGCAGGCGCAGAAACTGGTCGAAAAGAACTACTGATCTGACCTGCCGCCACCTTCCGTTCCGACCTTTCACCCCCGCGTTGTAAACGTGGGGGTTTTCTTTTGCGCGCCCGGCTTGAAACAGTCCCCCACCCGCCGCCGGAGTCAATTGATAACCCCTATATGGGATTTATCGTTCGATATTAGTTAATTTTCACATGATTGGAAATTTTTATCTTTTCCCTTGACTTAATGATGCGACAAGTTGTAGAAAAAACCATCGCTGATTGTATACGGTATACACACAACCGGAGACGACGGCGACCGGCCCGGCGCGCTAATTATGCGAAACGGGCTTTTCAGTGTGAACCGATGGTCGCGGACAAGAGCGAGCGACCATATCCAAACCCCGATGGAGGAAAGCATGTCTACCCTGGAAAGTCGCATCCGCCGCAAGTCCCTGCTGAAGAAGGTGGTTCCCGTCGAGGATACCATCCAGTATTTCAAAAACGGCATGAACCTGGGCTGGTCGGGCTTCACCCCCGCCGGCTACCCCAAGGCGGTACCCATCGCCCTGGCCGACCACGTCGAAAAAAACAACCTGCAGGGCAAGCTGCGTTTCAATCTCTTCATCGGCGCTTCCGTCGGCGCCGAAACGGAAAACCGCTGGGCTTCCCTGGACATGATCGATCGCCGCTGGCCCTATCAGACCGGTAAGGACATCGCCAAGGGGATCAACGAAGGGCGCATCCGCATGGGGGATAAGCATCTTTCCCTCTTTGCCCAGGATCTCGGCTACGGCTTCTACACCAAGGATGAAAGCGGCAAGGGCAAGATCGATATCGCCATCATCGAAGTCTCGGCCGTCACCGAGGACTGCGGTCTGGTCCTGACCTCTTCCTGCGGCGTGGTCGGTGAGATCCTCGCCATCGCCGACAAGATCATCCTCGAAGTCAACACCGGACAGCCCTCCTTCGAAGGGATGCACGACATCGTCATTTCCCAGGATCCGCCGAACCGGCAACCCTACCTGATCAGCAAGGCCAGCGACCGTATCGGCACGACCGCCCTCCCCTGCGACCCGGACAAAATCATTGCCGTGGTCGAATCGAAGTACCGCGACAAAGGCCGCGCCTTCGCCGAGCAGGACGACACCTCCGAAGCCATCGCCGCCAACATCCTCGATTTCTTTGCCTATGAGGTCAAAGCCGGACGCCTGCCGAAAAACCTGCTGCCCCTGCAGTCGGGCGTCGGCTCCATCGCCAACGCCGTCGTCGGCGGCCTGGCCAAAGGCCCCTTCTACAACCTGAGCGTCTACACCGAAGTCTTGCAGGACACCATGCTCGACCTCTTCGACTCGGGCCGTCTCGACTTCGCCTCCTCCTGCTCCCTGTCTTTGTCGGAAACCCCGGGTTTCCCCCGCTTTTTCGACAATATGGACAAATACAAGGACAAGATCGTCCTGCGCCCCCTGTCCATCGCCAACGCTCCCGAGCCGATCCGGCGTCTGGGGTGCATCGCCATGAACACCCCGATCGAGTTCGACATCTATGCCCACGCCAACTCGACCCTGGTCGGCGGCACCCGGATGATCAACGGCATCGGCGGCTCCGGCGACTTCCTGCGTAACGCCTACCTGTCGATCATGCACACCCCGTCGGCCCGTCCGACCAAGACCGACCCGACCGGCATCACCTGCGTCGTGCCGAAAGCGCCGCACATCGACCACACCGAGCATGACCTCGACGTTCTCGTCACCGAGCAGGGCCTGGCCGACCTGCGCGGCCTGGCCCCGAAGGATCGCGCCCAGGAAATCATCAACAAGTGCGCCCATCCCGACTACAAGCCGATTCTCCAGGAATACTTCGACATGGCCAAAAAGGTCTGCCTGGCCAAAGGCATCGGCCATGAACCGCAGCTTTTCGACCGCTGCTTCAAGATGCAGATGAATCTCGCGGCGAAAGGCACCATGAAGGTCGACAACTGGGATATCTGATCCCTTTCCAACGCGAACAATCCCGCAAATGCCCCCGGTCCAACAGGCCGGGGGCATTTTTTGCATCCATCCCCGCCCCGCGATTCCTGCGCCCATGAGTCCACGTCCGGAAGCCACATCCACCAGATTTTTAGCATAAATAAAACTTTTAACTAAAAACAAAAATCGCGAAGACCCTATTTCTCATGGGCAACCCATCATTTTCATTACAAAACAACGGTTCATCCACCCGACACCCCACCCAAACTTCGAAAAACATCGGTTAACCGGCCTCCATCCGCAAAAAAGAATGGGGCAACCCCCGAGAAACATAACCAACATACTGTATTTGTTAATTATTATCGAATATGAAGCAGCCCAAAAAGGTACCCGACAAATCACTTAAGGTTGTTTTTACCATAGATGAATCATGAAAATTTTTTCTTGACTCCTCTCATGGGCGCATTATATAAGTCTCACCTAGAACAGGATTTTAGAACCAATCGCGGGCAAGATGGCGGTTTCTGGCTGGCGAGATCCCTTTGTTCCATGTGGCGGATAGTGG
>CALJLX010000508.1 GCA_937982495.1 uncultured Desulfuromonas sp. | reverse complement strand
GCGGCGGAATCCCCCATGACGCAGAGGAAATAGAGGGTCGTCAGGACGAAGACCAAGGCGATCGGCAAACCCGCAAGAAATCCCACCAGGCAAGACAATCCCCCAGACAAGAACATCGTGCTCAGAATAACTCGCCGCCGCCCGTGCCGGACCGCCGCTTCGTTGCCGAGAATGCTGGCGGCGGGGCCGATCAGGTTGACCCAGGCGGCCAGGGCGGCGGCGCCGAGCCAGAACCCGCCCTCTTGGGCGTTCAGGGCGAGGCTGAAAGCGAAAAAAGCCGGTAGCCAGGAACGCAGGCCGAAGAGTTCCCAGCAGTGGGCGGCATAGCCGAGGATGTAGGTCATCGCCCGGCGGTTGCGCAGCACCGGACGAAAGTCGAAGAGCAGTCCCGGCGGCGCGCCGCTCGGCGTGGGCGTTTGCGGGGCGAAGTTGCGATAGACCAGCAGCGCGGCCAGCGCCGGGCCGGCGGCGGCGACGGCGAAGACCCAGGTCTTCCCGAAGGGTTGCAGGGCGCCGGCGAGGAGGAGGGAGGCGCTGGTTCCGAGGCCGAAGGTGGCGGTGTAGAAGGCGACGCCGCGACTGGGGACGCTGCCGTGAAAGCTGTCGGTGAGCAGGCGCAGCCCGGGCATGTAAGTGCCGGCCAGTCCCGCCCCGGCGAGGGCCTGGAAGAAGAGGGCGCCGGTCGGCCCGGCGGCGAAGAAGGCGAAACCGAGACTGCCGCCGGCGGCCAGGAGGCAAGCCAGAAGGTAGATGCGGCGGGTGTCGATGCGGTCGGTCAGCCCCACCAGCAGCGGCGTCGCCGCCATATATCCGGCGAAAAAGACCCCGCTGATCAACCCCGCCCGGGAACTGCTGAGCCGCCACTCTTCCTGCAGGGTCGGCAAGAGCGCCGGGTAGGCGGCGAAACCGGTCATGCTCAGAATCTCCGCGCCGCACAAGAGCAGCACCAGGCGGGAGGGAGAGAGGTCCTTAGCACGACGCGACATGGGCCCGCTTCGGAAAAATGGTGGCGATGAGACGCATGGGTTCCTCCCGGGATGTGGACATCTTTTTGACGCCCTTCACCTTGTTCTTTCTTTCCCGCCCGACTGGCGATACCCGGTCACCGCCGCGAGCAATAGCAGATAGCCGGTGGCGGCGAGAAAGGCGAGGACGGTGCCGAAAGCAACCCCGTAGCGGGGGTAGGTGAAGGCGACGCTCAGGGCATAGGCGATGAGCGCGCCGATGCCGAAGGGGTAATTCTTGATGATGGTGTGTGCCGCTTCCTTGCCGTAGGCCTGATGGATGATGAGCAGGAAGGGGAATAGGGTGATGGGAAAGGCGGAAAAAATCCCCGAGGCGTTCGCACCGATGAGCTTCGCCAGTCCGGTGATCAGCAACACGATGGCGGCCGCCGCCAGCGCCCGTAGCAAGAGCACCCAGCGGGTGAAGCGCACCGGATTCGTCACCCGGGTGTTTTCGATACGCCGGAAACGTCGGGCGTAAAAGGCGGCAACCGCCACCGTCAGCAGCAATCCCCCCGGTAGATTCAGGGGCAGGCGATGCAGCAGCGCCGCCGCCAGCAGGAAAGCGAGGACGGCGGCGAGGGCCGAACCGGCGACCGCATGCCGCTGCAGGCGGGCCGAAGCGTTCCGGTAGGCATGGACCAGCACCAGCGAGGCGCTCAGCCCCGCGAGGGTGTAGACCGCCCCCTGCCCGGCGAAATCGGGACCATTTTCCAGGCCGATGAAGAAGAGGGCGATGGCGGTGCCGAGGGGATAGCCGGAGAGGATGCCCGCGACTTTCGGGCTGACCCGCTCGGCCACCAGCGAAAGCCCGACCACCGCCAGGATCGAAACCAGGATCTTGGCCGGAATCAGCAGAACCGTCAGGGACATGGGCGGCCGTCCCCTGATGTGGGCGGACTTAAGGTGGGCCCGGAAACAGGGAGTTCAGGAGGTTTCCCCTTGGTCATAGGCGAGTTAGCGGCCCGTGAAAGTCGGCGACGATGGCGGTGCAGTCGTCTCTGAGGATTTCGG
>CALJLX010000507.1 GCA_937982495.1 uncultured Desulfuromonas sp. | reverse complement strand
GCGCCGACCATGGCCAGATCGTTGACCGTGCCGTTGATCGCCAGATCGCCGATATTCCCCCCGGAAAAGAAGATCGGATCGACCACGTAGCCGTCGGTGGTGAAAGCCAGCCGACCGCCGCCGTGGCTGAGGATGGCCGAATCGTTCTGCTCCCGCTCGGTTACGCCGGAAAGGGTCGGGATGATCAGGTCGTCGAGCAGTCGGTGACTCAGGGTGCCGCCGCTGCCGTGGCCGAGAAGGATGATGTCGTGGTTCATCTGCGGTACTCCACCATACGGATGTTAAAAAATTAAAACTTTAACAACAAGGTCAACTTGGTCAGTGGTTCCATGTTCTCCATCGCCAGGGTCTGCTGGATATCGCCGAGATAGACGGGGTCGTGCTCAACCCCTCTGGAAAAACGATAGAAAGTCTCGACCGCCGCCCGATCCAGGGCCTCCTGGGCCGATTCGCGCTCTTTTCTGCCGATCTTGCCCGCGGCAAGCTGCTCCACCAGGGGGTTCAGTTCGGGATGGCTGAACAGCAAAAATCGTAGAATGGCCAGCCGGATAAACAGTTTGGTTGTATGCACGAGCAGATCGGGGGAGCTGGTATACCATTCGCCGAACCAGTAATTGAGCGAATAATTGGCGAAATATTGATCGATGCGTTGGGTAAAGGTTTCTTGCAGAAGACTGCGCCGCCGCTGGTAGTGCTGCTGGATCGTTGTGAAAATTTCAGGATTCCGCTTGGGATCGTCCGCCGGGCAGGGTGCGTTGGACTCGGCGAGTAAATTGTAGTTTTTCCAGGTCTGATCGAGCAGGGCTCTAAAATTATCGGATATACTCGGCAATCGGGCCGTGAGGATCCGCTGCACTAGAAGCATGGCGAAGTCGATACGGCTGTCGATCTGCTCGAACTGAGCATGCAGTTCCCTCAGCGTGAAGGGATCGGAGAACGACTCGATATTTTCGGCCAGAATCCCCGGGGAAAATTCACTGCTCCCGTTGGAAAAAGCAGGTGAGACGCTATCGGCGAAACAGGCGACAAAGAAGAGTCGGCTGGCCAGGGGGAACTGATTCAGGGCCACCAGATTCAGCAGTGACTGACGCACCTCATCAAGATACGCATGGTAAGGGCTTTCGCCAGTGCCCGATTTGATTTGGGTGCAGATCGCATCGCTATCGAGGCGGCCCGGTTCGAGTTCGACCAGTTCCATGGCGTCGGGGGCGAGCAGACAGCGGCGGGCGACTTCGGGGCAGGAAAGGAAGGCGATCACTTCGGTGCGTTTGCCCACCAGGGACTTCTTTCGTGGATAGCTGCGGCAGACCAGGCTCAGGTGGGAGGGGCCGAAACGCCGATGGATTTCGCAGAGCTTGCCGTCGTCGAGAAAGGGGCAGCCGCCATCGGGACGACAGGTGATGGAGGCGTAATTGGTAGTGTCCTTGTCGTCGGAGGAGTTGCGTTTCAAAAACTGCCGGAACCGTTCCCGATCCGTCTTGGAATGGGACATGGCGGTCTTGATCTTCTTGAACGTGTTTTGATCGATGTTGATCCGCCAGTCATGGCAGCAGTCCTCCTCGCAGGAGCCGGCGATACAGCGGAAGGCCGCCAGATATTTCGGGACGATGCAGCAGGGCGCGTCGGTCATGTCGGATGTCATGAAAACTCCGTGATCGGTAATTGGTCATCGGTGATCGGGTTCCCCCCGTTGTCAATCACCAATCACTGAATCAGTCGCCGTATTTATAAGCCGCCGCGCAGGCTCCTTCGCTGGAGACCATGCAGGCGCCGACCGGATTTTCCGGGGTGCAGGCGGCGCCGAAGAGGGGGCAGTCGCGGGGGGCGAGCTTGCCTTTGAGGATCTCCCCGCAGCGGCAGCCGGCCGGCTCCCGCGCCGGTTCGACGGTCACCGGCAGCTTGCGGGCGGCGGCGAAGGCGGCGAAGTCCTCGCGGATTTTTAATCCGCTGCCGGGGATGACGCCGATTCCCCGCCAGTCGGCGTCGCCGGGTTCAAAGACCCGGGCCATGATTTCCCGGGCCTTGGCGTTGCCCTCGGGGCGGACGAAGCGGCGGTACTGGATCTCGACTCGCGCCTCCCCGGCCCGGGCCTGGCGGACCAGCAGCAACAACCCGTGCAGGATATCGAGAGGCTCGAAGCCGGTAATGACGCAGGGGATGCGGTAGGTCTCGGCGAGGGAGCGGAAGCCCTCGCCGCCGATCACCGTGGCGACATGGGCCGGGCAGAGATAGCCGTCGATGGCCAGCTCCGGGTCGGCGGTAAGGGCCGCCATCGGCGCGGGCATGGTCTTGTTGGCGCTCAATACCGAAAAGTTGGAAAGACCGAGTTCCCGCGCCCGGAGGATCGCCCCGGCGATGGTCGGCGTTGTCGTTTCGAAGCCGACGCCGAGAAAGACCACCTCGCGTTCGGGATTTTTCCGCGCCAGGGCGACGGCGTCGAGGGGAGAATAGACGATGCGGATGTCGGCACCCCGAGCCTGTTCCGTTTGCAGGCTGGCGGTCGAGCCGGGCACCCGCGCCAGATCGCCGAAGGTCGCGATCAGGGTGTCGGGCCGCCGGGCCAGGGCCAGGGCGTGATCGATGTAGGAGACGGGGGTGACGCAGACCGGACAGCCGGGGCCGGAAGTCAGCCGGATGTTGTCCGGCAGCAGCGAGCGGAGGCCGTGCTGATGGATGGCCATGGTGTGGGTGCCGCAGACCTCCATGAAGGCCAGGGGCCGGGATAGTCCCTCAACCGCCTTGCCGAGGGCGACGACCAGCGCCCGCGCCGTTTTGGGATCGCGAAAGGGGGCGAGGTCGATCATGGCGCGTCGGGCGCGTCGGCGAGGAGTTGGCGGAAGAGCGCCAGGGTCGTTTCCGCCTCGGCCGGGTCGAGTTTTTCCATGGCGAACCCGGCGTGAATCAGCACGAAATCCCCCACCCGCGCATCCTCCACCAGCATCAGACTGGCTTCCCGCCGGATTCCCTCCATCTCGCAGATCGCCGTATCGTCGATGATGCTTTTAATCTGCATCGGTATGCCGAGACACATAAAAACTCCTGTATTGGTCTATGGAAAAGCTTTGAAAACGATCTCTCGCCCGCTCCTTTCAGTCGCTTGAGCACGCAGAGATCGCAGAGAAAAAACCTTTTTACCGAGGCGTTGTTTTCTCCGTGTCCTGGCGGACTCTCGTGAGCGCAGCGAACGAGCGAGAGATGCATTTATGGTTTTTGATTTTTTTTCTTGCCCACCTGCTCACGCAGCCAAGCGTACCACCGCTCCATTCCCTCGCCGTTTTCGCAGGAGAGTTCGATGATCTCCAGGCGCGGGTTGACCCGGCGGGCGAATTCCCGGCACTTTTCCAGGTCGAAACGCAGATGGGGCAAGAGGTCGAGCTTGTTGATCAACAGCAGGTCGGCGGCCTGGAACATCTGCGGATACTTGAGGGGCTTGTCCTCCCCCTCGGTGATGGAGAGGACGGCGACCTTGTGGTCCTCGCCGAGGTCGAAACCGGCCGGGCAGACGAGGTTGCCGACATTCTCGATCATCAGGATATCGCAGGCGGCGAGATCGAAATGGTCGACGCCGTGACCGACCATGTGGGCGTCGAGGTGACAGCCGGCGCCGGTGTTGATCTGATGAGCGGGAACGCCGGTGGCGGCGATGCGCTCGGCGTCGTTGGCGGTCTGCTGATCCCCTTCGAGGACGGCGAAACGCAGCACGTTTTTGAGATCGCTCAGGGTTCGTTCGAGAATCGAGGTCTTGCCGCTGCCGGGGGAACTGACCAGGTTGAGGACCAGCAGCCGGTGGGCGGCGAAACGGGCGCGGTTGGCGGCGGCGAGGCGGTTGTTCTTGCCGAGCAGATCCTCCTCGATGGTTAAGGTCTTGCCCTTCCCATGCTCGTGCCGATGGTCGTGGTCATGATGATGGTGATGGTCCTTCGGCGCGCAGCCGCAATCGAGGCACATAATCAGTCGATCTCCATTTCTTTGACACGGAGTTCCTCCCCGCTGACCCGGCGAGGCGGGAAATCGCCGCAGGCGGGGCAGGTGAAGGTCTGGTTGTCCATGGGGAATTCCTCGCCGCAGGCGTTGCAGCGGCCCCGGCCGGGAATGCGCTGGATGACGAGGGCCGCGCCCTCCAGAACGGTCCCTTTGCCACAGGCTTCGAAACAGAACTCCACCGCCTCGGGCACGACGCCGGAAAGTTCGCCGATTTCCACGGTCACGCCGCGGACGGTCGTCGCCCCCCGGCGGCGGGCGGTTTCCTCGCAGATGTCGATGATGCTCCGGGTGATGGCGACTTCGTGCATGGCAATCCTTCCATTCGATTGTCGTTTCACTCTAGGTGGTGTCCGCCGGGAAGGCAAGAGTGGTTTCCGATGAGTCGGGATTAAGCAAGAGCCGTGCGCGAATCGTGGCGGTCACGAAAAAAAGAAGCAAAGAAAAAATTTTCCGTAACGGCCCGATCTTTGCTAATGGAACGGTGTTTGTTTTTGCTTTGATGGTAAATGCGTGCCTGAACCCGAGGGGAGGGCGTTTTCTTTTCTCTCTCGCCGGTCGATATTTTGACAGGTGTCAGAGTCTTGTCACAAAACGGATTGTTCCGCTCCGAATACCCGGATGTCGGCATCGTCACGGAAAGGATTTCCTGCTATGTCATCACCTCGTTTCAGTGTTGGCTTGTCGACCCAGATCGCCGGCATGTGTCTGGCTATCATTCTGACCTTTTGTCTTTCTTTTGCCTGGCTTTATGCCCAGAGCAGCAAGCGCCAGTACGGAGACCGGAGACTCAAGGTGCTAAATCAGGTGGAGACCGCCTACGGGGTGCTGGAGTATTTCGCCGCCGCCGCCGGTCGCGGCGAATTGA
>CALJLX010000506.1 GCA_937982495.1 uncultured Desulfuromonas sp. | reverse complement strand
ACTCGTCCTCGGCGAAGAGGGAGAAACGGACCTTGAGGCGGGTCTTACTCTGCTCGCTCTCGAAACGGGGATCGGCGAAAAAATTGTCAAGCCAGCGCGCCGAGGCGAGCAGGCCAAGGGAAGCCCGACGGTGCAGCGCATCGACCCTGGTCTCTTCCTCGGCATAGCCGGTACCGGCCGCAAAAAGGAGCAGAAGCGTTATGCCGACAAGGGTTTTCCTGAAAAGACCGACCGGTCGCGTCATGGGCAGGGAATTCCTTCAGGGGATATTCCGGCTGAACCATCCTTCAAATTTTTAAAGTTTAACAGAAAAAACCGGTGATAAAGGCCTTTAAAACGGGAAGAACAACGGATGATTGCACCGCAATTAAATGAAGGGGCAGGCCCCCGTGCCTGCCCAACCCCGACGGCATTTGTCCGCGCCGTTACAATAAAGAGGGGTGTCCCGACGAAACCGCTTCAGAGAATCTCGACGCCGAACTGTTCGAGCATGGCGGTCAGACGGATCAGCGGCAGGCCGATGAGGGCGGTGTAGTCGGAGCCCTCCATGCGTTCCATCAAGGCGATGCCGAGGCCTTCGATCTTGAAGGAACCGGCGCAGTCGACGGGATTTTCCCGCCTCACATAACGCACCAGCTGCTCCCGGCTCAGACGACGCAGGGTCACGGTGAAGGTCACGAAATCGGTCAGGGTCTCCCGGGAGCGGCTGTCGAAGAGGGTGACGCCGGTATAGAAGGTGTGGCTGCGCCCCACCATCTCCCGCAGCTGCGCCACCGCCGCCTCGGCGGAGCCGGGCTTGCCCAGCACCTTGCCGCGCGGGTCGGTGAAAACCTGGTCGGCGCCGATGATCAGGGCATCGGGGAAGCGCTCGCCGAGACTCTTGGCCTTGTGCAGGGAGAGATGCCGGACGAGGAGGTCCGGGGCAATTTCCTGGTCGATGCGCTCCTCGAAAAGCGGCGCGGCGACCTGAAAGGGCAAGCCGAGTTGACGCAGCAGTTGCAGCCGGTAAGGACTGGTCGAAGCGAGAACGAGAGTACGCATGCAAAAATCCCCCGAGTAAAATTTTTTTCCTTTTACCCCAGGGTTCGGCCAATTGCAAGACGCGGCGGATTAAAACCCCTTCGGAGTGGTCGTCTGCCGGACTTCAAGCCACCGACCGCCAAGCCGGACGGTCCTCGGCGATTCGCCCGAAGCGCTCGCCCCGGCCGCCCCGGGGCATCGTGTAGCCCTGGGCGCCCCATTCGCCGGCCAACCCCGCCGCCACCTCGGTCAGGGCCGCGCTCACCCGTTCCCGATCGATGCTCGCAGCAAACCGGCTGAAATCGCCCCGGGCCAGCCAGGCATCGACAAAAGTCACCTGCGGATTCTCGCCGACTTCCACGATCACCTCCCCTTCGTAGCCCCCGTCACCGAGGATACCGGAGAC
>CALJLX010000505.1 GCA_937982495.1 uncultured Desulfuromonas sp. | reverse complement strand
TCCCTGGAGATCAAGCGCAAGCAGCTGGAGCGCTTCACCGAGGAAGGACTCTACCCCTACAGCCGTTTCTATCTCGGGGGGATTCGCGAGCGCAGCGGCCACTTCTGGGACAACCACTTCTCCACCATCGGCCTGATCGGCATGAACGAGGCTTGCCTCAACCTGGTCGGAAGCGGCATCGATACCGCCGAAGGGAAAAACCTGGCGATCCGCACCCTGCGCTTCATGCGCAGCCAGCTCGAAGCCTACCAGGAGGAGACCGGCCACCTCTACAATCTGGAAGCGACCCCCGCCGAGGGGACGAGTTTCCGTCTCGCCCAGCGGGATCGGGCCATGTACCCGGAGATTCGCACCGCCGGCGAGGACGAGCCCTACTACACCAACTCGACCCAGCTGCCGGTCGGCTGCACCGACGACATCTTCCAGGCCCTGTCCCATCAGGACAGCCTGCAGACCCTCTATACGGGCGGCACGGTCTTTCACGGCTTCCTCGGCGAACGGATCGACGACTGGCGCGGCGCCCGGCTGCTGGTGAAACGCATCGCCGAGAATTTCCATCTGCCCTATTTCACCGTCAGCCCGACCTTCACCATCTGTCCGGTGCACGGCTACATCGCCGGCGAGCACTTCGAATGTCCGCATCATCAGGCGGCCTGACCATCCGCCCCACATCCAGGAGGCAGCGAATGAACAGCAAATGTGCTGAAAAGACCGAGGTTTATTCCCGCGTCTGTGGTTTCTTCCGGCCGGTGCAGCAATGGAACCGGGGAAAAAAGGAAGAATTCAAGGATCGCACCGAGTTCGTCATGGCTCCGACCCCGGCGCGGGTCGAAGGCTAGAACGTTTATTCCCTCTTTTTCAAGCGCGGGGGCGGTCGCCGCAAGGGGATCGCCCCCCGTCCTTTTTTGCCGGATTTTTCATGAAAATCAAAGGTTTCCAGGGCACCAGCCTCCTCGATTTCCCCGGACGGATCGCCTCGTTGATCTTTTTCGGCGGGTGCAATCTATGTTGCCCCTTCTGTCACAATCCGACCCTGGTGCTCGATCCCGAGCAATATCCCGACTATCCCCTGGACGATCTTCTCGATGAGTTGCGCGAGCGGAAAAATTTCATCGACGGTGTGGTCGTTTCCGGCGGCGAGCCGACCCTCGACCGGGATCTGCCCCAGCTGCTGCGCGCGGTCAAGGCGTTGGGGTTGGAGGTCAAACTGGACAGCAACGGTCTCGCCCCCGCCGTGCTGGAGCGGCTCTTCGCCGAGGGGCTGGTCGATTACCTCGCCCTCGACCTGAAAACCGCCCCCGAGCGCTACGGCGAACTCCACCGCGCCCCGGTGGACCCCGCCGCCCTGCGTCGCTCCGTCGCGTTGCTCCCGGCTTCCGGCGTGGCTTACGAAATCCGCACCACCTGCGTGCCGGGGCTGGTGGAATCGTCCGATTTCAAGGCCATGGGAGAGACCGTCGCCGGCGCCGATCTCTGGATATTACAGCAATATGTTCCCCGTCACGCCCTGGCCGAGGGATGGCGCGCCCTGGTGCCGCACCCGCCGGAGCGCCTCGCGGAATTCGCTCGCATCGCCGAAGGCTACGTGAAGCGGGTCTCCCTCCGTGGCCTCTGATCCGACGAAAACGTTTTAAT
The DNA here is from genome assembly GCA_937982495.1 of uncultured Desulfuromonas sp. Lineage (GTDB taxonomy): Bacteria > Desulfobacterota > Desulfuromonadia > Desulfuromonadales > Trichloromonadaceae > Trichloromonas. The sequence continues at coordinate 1,393 of CALJLX010000505.1, read as the reverse complement.
GGAACGATTTGAAAACCACGGTCGCGTTGATCGTGGTTTTTCTTTGAGCTCGCTGGTTTTGGTATGTTCCGTGCTGCATCTCTGGTGCTACGAATGTTGAAGTCGTGGCAATTTTCCGTTGACTCATTGTCGAGGTTCGATTAGGTTGGATTTCGTGTTACGGAAATAAAAAAGATAGCAAGATGTTCTTCCGGAGGTGACCCATGCACATGGCCGATGCCCTGCTCTCCCCCGCCGTCGGCGGCGCGTTCTGGGCGGCCGGCGCCGCTATTCTGGCCGGTTGCTCGCGCAAGCTGCGCAACGAATTCGACGACGGCAAAATCCCGTTGATGGGGGTGCTGGCGTCGTTCATCTTCGCCGCGCAGATGATCAACTTCACCATCCCCGGCACCGGTTCCAGCGGCCATCTCGGCGGCGGCATGATCCTCGCCATCCTGCTCGGTCCCTGCGCCGGTTTTATCGCCATGGCCTCGGTGCTGACCGTGCAGTCCCTTTTTTTCGCCGACGGTGGCCTGCTCGCCCTCGGTTGCAACATCTTCAACCTCGGCTTTTTCCCCTGTTTCGTTGCCTATCCCCTGATCTTCCGCCCGCTGCTGGGCAAGGCGCCGACCCGGGGGCGGCTACTCGTGACGAGTCTGGTCGCGGCGGTGGCGGCCTTGCAGTTGGGGGCCTTTTTCGTCGTGCTGCAAACCCTTTTGTCCGGTGTTTCCGAACTCCCCTTCGGTCCCTTCCTCATGCTCATGCAGCCGATTCATCTGGCCATCGGCATCGTCGAGGGGCTGGTTACGGCGGCGGTGGTCGGCTACGTCTGGAAGGCGCGCCCCGAAATTCTCACGGCGCCGGGCGGAAAGGTCTCGGCCCCGGGCTGGAAGCCGGTGCTGATCTCCCTGGCCGCCGCCACCCTGCTGGTCGGCGGCATCCTCTCCTGGTTCGCCTCCAGCCATCCCGACGGTCTGGAGTGGGCCATGTTTCACACTTCCGGCCGGGAGGAACTGACGGCTCCGGAGGCGGGGGTGCATCGATCCCTGGCCTCTCTGCAAGAAAAGACGACTTTTCTTCCTGATTATGGATTCAAGGCGGGGGAAACGGTTGCCCCTGTGGAGGAAACAGAAGGGGCTGCGGCTGTCTGGCCGGTGGTTGATGCGGGAACCAGCGTTTCGGGGTTGCTCGGAGGATTGTTAACGTTGGTGTTGGCGGCGGCCATCGGCTGGTTAATTAAAAAGCGGTCGCGGACGGTTTGAAATGCTGGAGGTTGTTATGCGGGAAGGAAAGTCAGCCTGTCTCCGGGCCGCTGTGAGGTGGATTTCGTTGATGTTTATGCTGTTTGCCGGCATCGTTCCGGCCTGGGCCGACGCTCCCGATGCGCGCGGCGAGATCGAAAACCTCAAGCGCC
>CALJLX010000504.1 GCA_937982495.1 uncultured Desulfuromonas sp. | reverse complement strand
ACAGGGGGAGATCGACCTGATCCTGATGGATGTGCAGATGCCGGAACTCGACGGCTTGTCGGCAACGGCCAGGATCCGGCAACGGGAGCAGGAATTGGGCGGGCACATCCCGATCGTGGCCCTGACGGCCCATGCCTTTGACGAAGACCGCAAACGCTGCCTCGCCGCCGGAGCCGACGACTACCTTTCCAAACCGGTCAATTTCAGCCGGATGTTCCGACTGCTCGAGCAACACAGGCCGTAACCGGCTCGTGACGGCCGCGGCCTTTACAACCCGTCGGTCGACGATTATAGTGTCGTCCAACGCCATTTCCGTCACTTGCCCTTTCACCAAGGAGTCATCCCATGTCCAGACGTCTGTTCCTGCTGTGGCTCGTCGCGGTTTTCGTCCTGCCCGCCCTCTCCGGCTGCGGCTACAACCAGATCCAGAAGAATGAGGAAGCGGTCTTCGCCGCCTGGGCCGACGTCGAGGCCACCTATCAGCGCCGCGCCGACCTGATTCCCAATCTGGTCGAGGTGGTCAAGGCCTACGCCGCCCACGAAAAAGAGACCCTGCAGGCGATCACCGAGGCCCGGGCCAAGGTCGGGCAGGTGAATCTGAACGCCAAGGATCTTGCCGATCCCGCCGCCATTCAGAACTTCCAGGCTGCCCAGGGAGAACTTTCCGGCGCCCTCTCTCGCCTGCTGGTGGTGGCCGAACGCTATCCCGACCTGAAGGCCAATCAGAATTTTCTCGACCTGCAGCATCAGCTCGAAGGGACGGAAAACCGCATCAACGTCGCCCGTCAGCGCTTCAACGAGACGGTGCAGGTCTTCAACACCTCGATCCGCACCTTCCCCAACAGCCTGACCAACAACTGGCTGCTCAAGCTTGAGCGCAAGGAACCTTTCAAGGCCGAAGCCGGTGCCGCGACCGCTCCCAAGGTGCAGTTCTAGCCGATGGCCTGGTTGTTTAAACTACTGCCGGCGGTGGTGGCGCTGCTCTTGCTCCCCCTGTCGGCGGTCGCCCTCGACGTGCCGCCGGCGACCGGATATGTGGTCGACCGCGCCGGGCTCCTCTCCCCCGGCACCCGGCTCAAGCTCGAACAGTTTCTTGAAAACTTCGAGAAGAGCGATTCGACCCAGCTCGCCGTGTTGACCGTCCCCTCCCTTGAAGACGAAGACCTGGAAGGCTATGCCATCAAGGTGGCGGAAAGCTGGGGCATCGGTCAGAAAGGCAAGGATAACGGCGCGTTGCTGCTGGTGGCCAAGGCCGAACGCAAGGTGCGCATCGAGGTCGGCTACGGCCTGGAAGGACGGCTCACCGACCTGCTGGCCGGGCGCATCATCGATTATGAAATCACCCCGCGCTTCAAGCAGGGGGATTTCGACGGCGGGGTGATCGCCGGGGTCGCTTCCATGGCCGAGGCGGTGCGCGGTGAATATCAGGGAACCGGCCGCGCTGGCGGGAAAAAGGAGAATAATCCCTGGGGGATTCTCGCCCTCTTCCTCTTTCTCGGCCCCGGCCTGATGCTCCTCGGCGGCCCCTCGAATCACCGGCGCCGGGGCGGCTTCTGGATCGGCGGCCCGCCCTTCGGCGGCGGCGGTTTCGGCGGCGGTAGCGGGGGAGGGTTCGGTGGCTTCGGCGGCGGCGGTTTCGGCGGCGGCGGCTCGTCTGGCAGCTGGTGATATAATCAACTTCGGCCTCGCGCCCGCTCCTTGCAGTCGCTAGAGCTCGCAGAGACTACAGAGAAAAGACAAAATCACAGTCCTTGCTTTTTCTCCGCGCTCTCTGCGTGCTCTAGTGAGCGAAGCGAACGGGCGAGAGACGCTTTTAAAAAAGGTTTTCCCATGCCCAGACCGACCGCCCACACGATTTTCAGCGACGCCGAGAAACAGCGTATCGAAGCGGCCGTGCGCGACGCCGAGAGCCGCACCAGCGGCGAGGTCGTGCCGCTGGTGGTAGACGAATCCTACGATTACCCCCAGGCCGAGATCGTCGGCGCCGGTTTTTTCGCTCTGGCCTCGGCGACCACCCTCAGTTGGGCCTTCGCCGGTTCGTCGCTGTGGGTCTTTCTCTTTCTCTTCCTGCTGCTGTTCTTTCCCTTCCGCTGCCTGCTCCGCCGCCTCCCCGAACTCAAGCGACGACTGATCCATCCCGGAGAAATCGCCGCCGAAGTGGAAGAAAAGGCCCTGGTCGCCTTCATCGAGCGGGGACTGCATCACACCCGGGACGAAACCGGCATTCTCATCCTCGTCTCCCTTTTCGAACACCGGGTCTTCGTCCTCGCCGACCGGGGGATCAACAACCGGGTGCCGAAGGAAACCTGGGACGAAATCGTCCGTATCGTCACCGAAGGCATCCGTTCAGGCCGCACCTGCGAGGCCCTGTGCGCCGCCATTGGCCGCTGCGGCGATCTGCTCGAAACCCATTTCCCGAAAAAAACCGACGATACCGACGAACTGCCCAACCTGATTCTCGGCTAAGGGCCGCGCGGAGATCCCATGCCTCAGATCCTCTGGCTTTTTCTGCTGCTGGCGGGAGCACTCCCGGCGGCGGCGCAATCGATCGAAATCTTTTCAGCGACCGAGGGAACCTACGTCATGACGGAAAAAATCAGCAAAACCGAGGCCGAATGGCGCCAGCAGCTCTCCCCGCTGCAATATCACGTCACCCGTGAAGCCGGGACGGAAAAGGCCTTCTCCGGGCACCTGTGGAACAACCACGATGCCGGCACCTACACCTGCGTCTGTTGCGGCCTCGACCTCTTCCGTTCCGAGGACAAATTCGATTCGGGCACCGGCTGGCCGAGCTTCACCGCCCCCATCGCCGCGAAAAATATCACCACCGCCCCGGACAACTACTTTTTAATGCGCCGTACCGAAGTCCTCTGCGCCCGCTGCGACGCCCACCTCGGCCACGTCTTCGACGACGGCCCGAAGCCGACGGGCAAGCGCTACTGCATCAACTCGGCGGCCCTGGAATTCGTTCCGGCCAAATAACCGGTCGTGGATTGACAGGCGGGGAGCGGACGCTAGACTGATTTCATAACCTCGCCCCTGCCACGAAAGGAGACCGCCATGAAGATCAGAAAGGTGAAACGTGAGGCCAACGGGCTGTGCAAATGCAGCAAATCCTGCCAATAACCCCCTGAAACCTTGAGCCGACGCATCCACCGTCGGCTCTTTTTTTCACCATGCCGAGAAGCGATTTCGCAGACTATCTGTGCCAAAACCACTGCCCCTATTACCGCATCGGGTCCTCCGAGACCCTGGCCTGTCGGGGAGCATTGACGGTGGCGGCCCTGGTCGGTCGAGGCCGGTTGCCGCGCGCCGGGTTGCCCGAGGGAACATTTCCGATCCCCCCCACTGGGCATATGTCCCGGCTCGATGACCGGATCTGCGGCCGTTGTGAATTTCGCGCCGCCGATTGCGACTTCCAGGCCCACCCACCTATTCCGGACAGCCTCCCCTGCGGGGGCTACCGCCTGCTGGCCCTGCTTCTGCAAAGCGGGCGGCTGACCGACGCCGACCTGGCGAACATCGACGATGTCTGACCTGCCCTGGACCGAAGGGTTTTTGCGCCTGACAGCCCCATCCTCCCTCAAACGCCTGGAACAGCCCTTTCTCTACCATCGCGGCCGCGACGAACTTTACGAACTCGACGAGGCGGGATTGGAATTTCTCGCCCACTGCGACGGCTCCCGGCGCGGCGTCGAACTGACCGACGATCATGAGTTTGTCGCCTACGCCCTGGCCGAAGGGCTGCTGGAGATCCTCCCCCGGCCCGGGCCGGTGACAAACACCGTCGCCACCGGCGCCACGCCCTCGCTACGCTATCTGGAACTGCAACTGACGCACGCCTGCAACCTGCGCTGTCGGCACTGCTACCTTGGCCCGCCCGCCCCGACCAGCCTGAAACAGGCCGACGCCTTGGCCATCGCCCGGGACTTCGCCGCCCACGGCGGCTTGAAACTGATGATTTCCGGAGGCGAACCGCTGCTTTTTCCGGAGTTGCGAAAATTTGTCGGCGAATGCCGGAACCTTCCCCTGCGTCTGGTTCTGCTGACCAACGGGACCTTACTGGATGACGAGAACTGTCGCGCGCTGGATGTCGACGAAATCCAGGTCAGCCTCGACGGCTGGCGGGAGGGGCACGATCTGCTGCGCGGGTCCGGGAACTTCGCCCGCGCCCTGCTCGGCATCGAGGCGGCGCGGCGAGCGGGTCGGACGATCTCCCTGGCAACGATGATCCATCGGGGCAATCTGCGCGAGTTCGAGCGCATACGCCGCTACGTCGAGAAAATCGGTGCCGCCAGCTGGGGCATCGACATCCTCTGCGAGGCTGGCAACCTGGCCCGAAACCAAAGGCTGCTGGTTCCCCTCCCCGAAGCGGCCCCTCTATTGAATTACGCCTTCGGTGGCGGCTATCACGGATCCTCGGAGGGTTTTGCCTGCGGCCGTCATCTGCTCACGGTGCTGCCCGAAGGCCAGGCGGTCAAGTGCGGTTTCTACCGGAACCACCCCCTGGGGGACGCCCGTTCGGGTCTCATCGACTGCTGGAACCGGCTGGTTCACACCCCGCTTTCGGCCCTGGCATGCCGCGACTGTCCGGTCCTCGCCGACTGTGGCGGCGGCTGCCGCTTCCGCGCGCCCCATCCTCTCGCCCCCGATCCCGCCATGTGCGCCCGGCACGGTATCGCTCCCCCAACTTTCCCGGGGTAAACCGGCGCCGGGAGCACCGGATACTTTTCTTCCCCGGGCAAATCCGTTATGCTGGGCGGGCCTTTCTTCCCATCCGGACGGATTTTCATGACTTCCCCGATTTCCCGCCGCGCCACGCTCTTCGTCGTCTGCACGGCCCACTTCCTCATGCCCTTCATGATGTCGGCGGTCGGCATCGCCCTGCCCGCCATCGGCCGGGAATTCGCCGCCAGCGCCCGGCAGTTGGGACTGATCGAAACCGCCTATGTCCTTTCGGCTTCGATCTTTCTGCTGGCCATGGGCCGCCTCGGGGATATTCATGGGCGCAAGCGCCTCTTCGAGATCGGTATCCTCGTCTTTACCCTGGCCGGCGGCCTCCTTTCCCAGGCCTGGTCGGTGGAGGCGATGATCGGTCTGCGCCTCTTGCAGGGGATGGGCGGGGCGATGGTCATGGCTACCACCAACGCCATCGTCGTTTCGGTCTTTCCCGCCCAGGAACGGGGGAAAGCCCTGGGCATCGCCGTCGCCAGCGTCTATGCCGGCATTTCCTGCGGACCTTTCATCGGCGGCTATCTCGTCACCCATTTCGGCTGGCGCTGGCTCTTCTACCTCTGCGTCCCCCTGGGCCTGATCACCTTTTTCGTTTCCCGCCGCAAACTGCGCGGCGACTGGGCCGAGGCGGCGGGGGAACCCTTCGACCTGCGCGGCAGCCTGGTCTACGCATCAGCGATCCTGCTGCTCATCGCCGGCGCCTCGCAACTCGACCAGGGGCGCTGGGCCTGGGGCCTCACCCTGGCCGGCGTCCTCGGACTCCTGCACTTTCTCCGCCTGGAAAGCCGCACCGCTCATCCCCTGCTGAACGTGAGCCTGCTCCGCGAAAACCGCATCTTCGCCCTCTCCAACCTGGCGGCGCTGCTCAATTACGCGGCGACCTTCGGCCTCACCTTCTTCATGAGTCTCTATCTGCAATACGTCAAGGGGATGAACGCCCATCAGGCCGG
>CALJLX010000503.1 GCA_937982495.1 uncultured Desulfuromonas sp. | reverse complement strand
ATGGTCGGCTATGTGGGGATGAAGAAGATCATCGGCCGGGTCGAGGTTTCGCAGAAGGTTACGGCCATGCTGCACCTGTTGCAAGCGGCGCAGGGGGCGGAGAAGAGCTTCGCCTTGAACGGCGATACGGAGCAGGCCGAACTGGTGCGCAAGCGTCTCGCCGAAATGACCGCCCTGGCTGAAAGCGTAGAGCGGCTGCCGGCGGCGACGCAGGTCAAGGGGGAGATGGGCAAGGTGCGCAAGGCCGCCGCCGACTACCTCGGCGAGTTCGAGCGCTACGTTCAGTCCGAGGAATTGAAAGCCGCCGCCATGGAGGAAATGAAGACCAGCTCCAACGTGGCTTTGCGGGCGCTGACCCAGGTGCGCGAAGATCAGGTGGAGGCGGTGGAGGATCTGCGCGACGACCAGGAAGACTACCATCTCTGGCAGTACGACCAGCTGATGGCGGAGCGTCACGGCTGGGTCGAGGCGACGGACCGCATGCTGCTGCTCTTTACCGATTCCCGCAAATTCGAGAAAGAATTCTTCCTCAGTCGGGACGAAAAATACCTGGAGCGCTCCCGCGCCACCATGCAGGGGGTCCAGGATACCGCCGATGCCCTTATCGCCGGGTTGGAGGATGAGGAGAGCATCGCCAATCTCAAAAGCATGAAAGAGGCCCTCGAACAGTTCACCGCCAAGTATGCCGAATTCGTCGATCAACTGGCGGAACAGCGGGAACTGATCGCCCAGATGCAGACCCAGGCCGAAGCGACCGTCGCCGCCTGCGACGAGGCGGTGAAAATCCAGAAGGCCGGAATGCTGTCCCTGGTGAAGCGGGCGACCACCGCCCTGTGGGTGGGCGTCCTGGTGGCCTTGGTGCTCGGCGCCCTGCTCGCCCTGCGCATCGCCCTCGGCATTCAGCGGCCCCTGGCCAAGGTGGTGGGGATGATCGGCGAACTGGAAAAAGGACACCTCGATACCCGATTGAATCTCGATCTGGGAGATGAAGTCGGCATGCTGGCTCGGACCATGGACGATTTCGCCGAGAGTCTGCAAGGCGAGGTCGTTCTTCCCCTGGAGCGACTGGCCGACGGCGATCTCGATTTCGAGGTCCATCCCCGGGATGACGGCGACAGCCTGCGTCATGCCCTGGGCAAGGTGCGGCACGATCTCAACGAGCTCATCGGCCAGGTGCAGGCGGTGGGGGACCAGATCGCCTCGGGCAGCACCCAGGTGGCGGACTCCAGCCAGTCCCTCTCCCAGGGGGCGACGGAGCAGGCCAGTTCGCTGGAGGAAATCAGCGCTTCGATGAACGAGATGGCCAACCGCACCAAGACCAACGCCGAGAATGCCGGCAAGGCCAACCGCAACTCGGTAGAGGCGCGGGATTCGGCGCAAAAGTGCAACGCCCAGATGGGCCAGATGGTCGCGGCCATGGACGATATGCGCCGCTCCGGCGCCGATATTTCCCGCATCATCAAGACCATCGACGAAATCGCCTTTCAGACCAATCTGCTGGCGCTGAACGCCGCCGTCGAGGCCGCCCGGGCCGGACAGCACGGCAAGGGCTTCGCGGTCGTCGCCGAGGAGGTGCGCAATCTGGCGGCACGCAGCGCCAACGCCGCCCGGGAGACCGCCGACCTCATCGAGGGAACGGTTTCCAAGACCGAAAACGGCGTCCGCCTGGCCGACGAGACGGCCCGCGCCCTGGGGCGGATCGTCAACCAGATCACCGAGGTTTCCGACCTGGTCGGCGCCATCGCCACCGCCTCGTCCGATCAGGCCCTGGGCATCTCCGAGGTCAACCAGGGACTCTCCCAGATCGATCAGGTGACGCAGATGAATACCGCCAACGCCGAAGAGACGGCGGCGGCGGCCGAGGAGCTTTCGGGCATGGTCGCCCACCTCAAGCTGATGCTCGGCCGCTTCCATCTCGCCGGCAGCGGCGGTCCGGCTTACGCCCTGAGCGCCCCGGAAGAGAGTGAAGAAAGCGAACCGATGATCGCGTTGGACTCCCCGCCGAAAGAGGATGACGACGAACTCTGGGGGATGTGATTCCCGCGAATCGTCAGCAAAAAGCCCCTCGGGACAAGTTTCCCGAGGGGCTTTTTTACGCTCCGGCGCGGAGAGGATGCGGTTCCTGC
>CALJLX010000502.1 GCA_937982495.1 uncultured Desulfuromonas sp. | reverse complement strand
GCCGAAACTTCTCGCTTGAAGAGAATCAAGACAGAAAAAGGAGGAAAGTTCATGTCCCGTGAAATGGTCAACATCGATGGCAATACCGCGGCGGCGCACGTCGCCCATGCCACCAACGAGGTGATTGCCATCTACCCCATTACCCCGTCCTCGGTCATGGGGGAAATCTCCGACGCCAAGAGCGCCGTCGGCGAGAAAAATATCTGGGGAACCGTGCCCAAGGTCGTGGAAATGCAGTCCGAGGGGGGCGCCGCCGGCGCCGTGCACGGCGCTTTGCAGGCCGGCGCGCTGACCACCACCTTCACCGCGTCCCAGGGTCTGCTGCTGATGATCCCCAACATGTTCAAGATCGCCGGGGAACTGACCCCCACGGTCTTCCATGTTTCGGCCCGCGCCATCGCCGCCCAGGCGCTGTCCATCTTCGGCGACCATTCGGACGTCATGGCCTGCCGTTCCACCGGCTGGGCTTTCCTCTGCTCGAACAACGTGCAGGAAGTCATGGACTTCGCGCTGATCGCCCAGGCCTCGACCCTGGAATCGCGTATTCCTTTCCTCCACTATTTCGACGGTTTCCGTACCTCCCACGAAGTGCAGAAGGTCGAAGCCCTGTCCCAGGACGACATGCGCCACATGATCAGCGACGAGCTGGTGCGTGCCCACCGCGCCCGCGCCCTCTCCCCCGATCATCCGACCATGCGCGGCACCGCCCAGAACCCCGACGTCTACTTCCAGGGACGCGAGACGGTCAACGCCTACTATGAGAAAGTCCCCGGCATTGTCCAGGCGCAGATGGACAAGTTCGCCAAGCTCACCGGCCGTCAGTACCACCTGTTCGATTATGTCGGCGCCCCCGATGCCGAGAAGGTCATCGTCATGATGGGTTCCGGTTCGGACACCGTGCACGAACTGGTCGAGTATCTGAACGGCAAAGGCGAGAAGGTCGGTCTGCTCAAGGTGCGGCTCTTCCTGCCCTTCGTCCCCGCTTCCTTCGTTCAGGCCCTGCCCAAGACGGTCAAGAAGATCGCCGTCCTCGATCGCACCAAGGAGCCCGGCTCCCTCGGCGAGCCGCTCTACCACAACGTGCGTACCGCTATCGGCGAAGCCATGGCCGATGGCCTGGTCAGCTTCCAGGGCTACCCGATCATTGTCGGCGGCCGCTACGGTCTCGGCTCCTACGAGTTTACCCCGGGGATGGTCAAGGCCGTCTTCGACAATCTCGACGCCGCCAAGCCGAAGAACCACTTCGTCGTCGGCATCAAGGAAGACGTCACCGGCTGCAGCCTCGATTTCGACGCCGATTTCAAAGTGCCCCAGAACGTCTACGCCGCCATGTTCTACGGCCTCGGCTCGGACGGCACCGTCGGCGCCAACAAGAACTCGATCAAGATCATCGGCGAGACGACCGACAACAAGGTCCAGGCCTACTTCGTCTACGACTCCAAGAAGGCCGGCAGCATGACCACCAGCCATCTGCGTTTCGGCAAGCAGGAGATCCGCTCCCCCTATCTGATCGACAGCGCCGACTTCGTCGCCTGTCACAACTTCTCCTTCCTGGAGAAGTACGACATGCTTTCGAAGGTTAAGGAAGGCGGCACCTTCCTGCTCAACAGCCCCTTCCACAAGGATGAGGTCTGGCCCCATCTGCCGCTGGAAGTCCAGCAGCAGATCATTTCGAAAAAGCTCAAGTTCTACGTTATCGATGGCGTGCGCCTGGGCAACGAGATCGGTCTCGGTCCCCGCATCAACGTCATCATGCAGACCGCCTTCTTCAAAATCTCCAACATCATCGATTTCAATCTGGCGGTGACGGAGATCAAGGACGCCATTGACAAGAGTTACGGCAAGGCCGGCGAGAAGGTTCTGAAAATGAACTACAAGGCGGTCGACGCCGGCACCAACAATATCGAGGAAGTGCCGGTTCCGGCCAAGGCCGACAGCGCCATCCGCATGAAGGCGGCGGTCGGCGCCGACGCGCCCGAATTCGTCAAAAAGACCACCGCGCCGATCATCGAAGGCAAGGGGGATAAGCTCCCCGTTTCGGCCATGCCCGCCGACGGCACCTTCCCGGTCGGCACCGCGCTCTTCGAAAAGCGCAACATCGCCGTGGATATCCCGGTTTGGGACAGCGAGCTTTGCATCCAGTGCGGCATCTGCTCTTTTGTCTGCCCCCACGCAGCAATCCGCATGAAGATCTATGAGCCCGAGCAGCTCAAGGGCGCGCCGGAGACCTTCAAGTCCTGCGAAGCCAAGGGCAAGGAAATGGCGGGCAAGAAGTTCACCCTGCAGGTCGCACCCGAGGACTGCACCGGCTGCGGCGCCTGCGTCTACAACTGCCCGGCCAAGAGCAAGACCGACGAGGGCCACAAGGCGATCAACATGGTCTTCCAGGCTCCGTTGCGCGAGGCCGAGGCCAAGAACTGGGACTTCTTCCTGGCCCTGCCCGACACTGATCCGGCCCTGGTCAACCGTGCGACTCTCAAGGGGAGCCAGCTGCTGCCGCCGATGTTCGAGTTCTCCGGCGCCTGCGCCGGCTGCGGCGAGACCCCCTTCGTCAAGCTTTGCTCCCAGCTTTTCGGTGACCGCATGCTGGTCGCCAATGCCACCGGCTGCTCGTCGATCTACGGCGGCAACCTGCCGACCACGCCCTGGACCCCCCGCAAGGACGGCCTGGGACCGGTATGGAGCAACTCCCTCTTCGAGGACAACGCCGAGTTCGGTTACGGCTTCCGCCTGGCGATCGACAAGTTCAACCAGCAGGCGCTGGAACTGATCGATAAGGTTTCCGGCCATCTCTGTCAGGCCGGCAAGGAATACGCCGGGCTGCTCGAGGAAATCAAGAAGGCCGACCAGTCGACCCAGGAAGCCATCGAACTGCAGCGCGGCCGCGTCGCCAAGCTCAAGGCGGCCCTGGCTCAGTGCCCCGACGCCGATTCCAAGCAGCTGCTCTCCCTGGCCGACTACCTGGTCAAGAAGTCGGTGTGGATCCACGGCGGCGACGGCTGGGCCTATGACATCGGCTACGGCGGCCTCGACCACGTCCTCGCCTCCGGCGAGAACGTCAATGTCCTGGTCCTCGACACCGAGGTCTACTCCAACACCGGCGGCCAGGCTTCCAAGTCGACCCCCCTCGGCGCCGTGGCCCAGTTCGCCGCCGGCGGCAAGCGCATGCCGAAGAAGGATCTCGGCATGATCGCCATGACTTACGGCAACATCTACGTTGCCAAGGTCTCCATGGCCAACCCGGCCCAAGTGGTCAAGGCCATGCTTGAAGCGGACGCCTACGACGGGCCGTCGCTGATCCTGGCTTACAGCCACTGTATCGCTCACGGCATCGACATGACCAGCGCCGTGGACGAGTGCAAGAAGGCGGTGGCCTGTGGTCACTGGCCGCTCTTCCGCTACGACCCCCGTCTGGCGGATCAGGGCAAGAACCCGCTGCAACTCGATTCCAAGGAGCCGACCATCAGCTTCGAGGATTTCGCCAACGGCGAGAACCGCTGGCGGGTGCTGCAGAAGGCCCAGCCGGAAGTGGCGGCCAAGCTCATGGAGCAGGCCAACCGCGAAACCGCTTCCCGCTACGATCTCTACAAGAAACTGGCGGAGATGCAGGCCGATTGCGGCGTGAAGAAGTAATCGCGAAACCTTCGCGATAGCAGAACCGAAGCCCCCGGCGACTTGCTCGCCGGGGGCTTTCGACTATTCCAGGCAGCCGGGAGCGGGCGGAAAAGGCCTTGAACCGGCCGGAGCGGAAGTGTACACTCGGCGGGCCGAAAGCCTCAGGCTTCAGGCCCAATTCCACAGGATAAGAGGTGTCGATGTCCACCGCCGTCCGGTTCAATAAAGTTCACGATCTGCTGGAGATGATCAAATTCTCCCACACCGTTTTCGCTTTCCCCTTCGCCCTGATGGGAGTGATCCTCGCATCCCTGGCCAGCGGCCGGGCGCCGTCGGCAGTCCAGGTGTTCTGGGTCTGCCTGGCCATGGTCGGGGCGCGTACCGCCGCCATGAGCCTCAACCGTATCATCGATGCCGGTATCGACAAGGACAACCCCCGCACCGCCGGGCGGCATATTCCGGCGGGCCGGATCAGTCGACTGGAGGCCTGGCTCTTCGTTGTCGCCGCCGTCGCCCTGCTGCTGCTGTCCGCCTGGATGCTCAACCCTCTCTGTTTTTACCTGGCGCCGGTGGCTCTGGGCTTCTTCGTCCTATACGCCTACTGCAAACGCTTCACCTCCCTGGCTCATATCGTTCTCGGCATCTGCCTGGCCGCCGCCCCCATCGGCGCCTGGATCGCCCTGCGCGGCGATGTCGGCTGGCCGGTGCTGGCGTTGGGGCTGGCGGTGCTCTTCTGGGTGGCCGGCTTCGATATCTTCTATGCGCTGCAGGATGTGGAGTTCGACCGGAGCAAGGGCTTGCATTCGATTCCGGTGCTCCTCGGGGTCAAAAACGCCATCCTGCTCGGCAAGGTTTTCCATGGATTGATGGTGGCGTTCCTATTGATTATCCCCCTGGGCCTGCCCCTGGGCTGGATCTACTACCTGGGTCTCGCCGTGGTCAGCGGACTGATCGCCTATGAACACCAGCTGGTCAAACCCGACGACCTGTCGCGGCTCGACGCCGCATTTTTCAACATGAACGGCTACATCAGCGTGACGATCTTCCTTTTTACCCTGGTCGACGCGTTGGTCTGATAACAGGTTTGCGCCAATTAGCAACAGCTAATCACTAATCACTGGATCTATGCCACATATCGTCGTCGCCATTACCGGGGCTTCCGGCTCCATCTACGGCCTGCGCCTGGTCGAGGAACTGCTCAAGGCCGATTGCCGGGTGACGCTTTTGATCACCCGCAGCGGCTTCGATGTCTTGCGTTATGAGACGGGGCTGGACTTAAGCGGCCCGGTAGGGCAGCGGCGGGAGAAGATGCGCGCCCGTTTCGGCGAAACGGCGTTTCTCGACCACTACGACGAGGACGATCTCTTCGCCCCGGTTGCGAGCGGCTCCTCCGCGCCGGACGCGGTGGTCGTCTGCCCCTGTTCCATGGGGACGGCCGGGCGGATCGCCGCCGGGCTGGCGAACAACCTGGTGGAGCGGGTCGCCGACGTGGCTTTGAAGGAGCGGCGGACGCTGCTGCTCGTCCCCCGCGAGACCCCCCTCAATCGCATTCATCTAGAGAATCTGCTGCGTCTCGACCAGGCCGGTGCCCGGATCCTGCCGGCCATGCCGGCCTTTTACCACCGACCGCGAAGCATCGACGAACTGGTCGATTTCCTGGTCGGCAAAATTCTCGACAACCTGCGCCTTCCCCACCGACTTTTTCCTCGCTGGGGCGAAGGCAGCGCGACAGCCAAGGATTGATTCGGCCCTCCCGGCCCGAACTTTCGACGGAACCCATCATGGTCAAGTTTTTTGAAAACCTTCGTGCCAAGGTCCGCAACGGCGCACGCATTTCCGACGTCGAAGCGTTGGAGCTCTTCCAGAGCAACGACCTGCTCGCGATCGGCGAACTGGCGGCCCTGGCCAACCGGCGCCAGAACGGCGATCGAGTCTATTTCAACGTCAACCGCCACATCAACTACAGCAACATCTGCGTCAACCGCTGCACCTTCTGCGCCTTCTGCAAGGGGGAAGGGGATGCCGGGAGCTACACCCTGGCTCTGAACGACGTGCTGGCCAAGGCCGCCGAAGCTGCCGCCGCCGGGGCGACGGAGATCCATATGGTCGGCGGGCTGCACCCCGATTTGCCCTTCGACTTCTATCTGGAGATGCTCGCCAGTATCAAGGCCGACAACCCGGCACTGCACATCAAGGCTTTTACCGCCGTGGAGATCGATTATTTCGCCCGCATCACCGGCCAGAGCGTGGAGGCGGTGATCGACGAGCTGAAGAAGGCCGGACTCGAATCCCTCCCCGGCGGCGGCGCGGAAATTTTCGCCGAGGAGGTGCGCGAACAGATCTGCCCGGAGAAGATCTCCGGTAAGCGCTGGCTGGAGGTGACGGAAAAGGTCCATCGCGCCGGCCTCAAGAGCAACGCCACCATGCTCTTCGGCCATCTTGAATCCCATGAGGATCGTATCGACCATCTTGGCCGCCTGCGCCGCCTGCAGGATCGCACCGGCGGCTTCCAGAGCTTCATCCCCCTGGCCTTCCAGCCGGACAACACCCGCGTGCCGGGGGCCAAGGGAGTGGGCGGGGTCGATGCCCTGAAGACGTTGGCCATCAGCCGCGTCTATCTCGACAATTTCCGTCACGTCAAGGCCTACTGGGTCATGCTCGGGCTGAAGATCGCCCAGGTCGCCCTGGCCTTCGGGGTCAACGATCTCGACGGCACGGTGGTCGAGGAGAAGATCGGTCACGACGCCGGCGCCGATTCCCCCCAGGCCATGAGCAAGGAACAGATCGTCGAGTTGATCCGCAAGGCGGGACGCATTCCCGTGGAGCGGGATACGCTCTATCGCGAGTTGCGGGTTTACTGAGGAAGAAAAATGCTCGAACGTATCGCCGGAAAAATCAGCCGGGGCGCGGGGATTAACCGCGCCGAGGCCTTGCGCCTGCTCACCGAAACCGATCTGCTCGCTGTCGGCAGGCTGGCCGACGGCATCCGCCGCAAGCGCCATCCCCACAATCGGGTGACCTTCGTCGTCGACCGCAACGTCAACTACAGCAACGTCTGCGTCTCGAAGTGCAAGTTCTGCGCGTTCTACCGCAACGACGGCGACGCCGATGCCTATTTGCTCGATAGCGAGGCGATTCACGGCAAGATCCGGGAACTGGTCGAGCACGGCGGCACCCAACTCTTGATGCAGGGAGGGCTGCATCCGACGCTGACCATCGACTGGTTCGAGGAACTCTTTCGGGGAATCAAGGCCCGCTTTCCCCAGGTGCAGATCCATTCCCTGTCGCCGGCCGAGGTCATTCATGTTGCCAGGCTCTCGGGGTTGCCCATGCCCGAGTGCCTGAAACGGCTACGGGCCGCCGGTCTCGATTCGGTCCCCGGCGGCGGCGCCGAGGTGCTGGTGGACGAGGTGCGCCGGGAGATCTCGCCCAACAAGATCGGCTGGCGCGACTGGGCGGGGGTCATGGAAGAGGCTCACGCCCAGGGGATGCGCACCACCGCGACGATGATGTTCGGCTCGAAGGAAACACCGGCCGACATTGTCGAGCATCTCTTTCGAGTGCGGGAAATCCAGGAGAAAACCGGCGGCTTCACCGCTTTCATCCCCTGGACCTTCCAGCCGAGCAACACTGAGCTGGGGGGGACGACGGCGACGGGGGTCGAATATCTCAAGGTGCTGGCCCTCTCCCGCATCGTCCTCGACAACGTCGAGAACATCCAGGCCAGCTGGGTGACGCAAGGGGCGGGCATGGCCCAGGTCGCCCTCTTCTTCGGCGCCAACGACCTCGGCGGCACCATGCTCGAAGAGAACGTCGTCGCCGCCGCCGGCTGCTCCTTCCGCATGAGCATCGAGGAAATCATCGACCTCGCCCGGGGCGGCGGCTTCATCCCGGCCAAGCGCAACACGCTGTACGAGATTCTGGAAGAGTACTGAACCGCGTTCCGAGAGGCTGCCTTATGATCCCCTTGCGTAAGAATATCCAACAGATGGCCGGTTACGTGCCGGGCTTCCAGCCGCCGGACGAGGCGGCCTGGATCAAGCTCAATACCAACGAGAACCCCTATCCGCCCTCGCCGAAGGTGGTCGCGGCGATCCTGGCCGAGCTCGGCGCCGATGGCGGCAACCTGCGCAAGTATCCCGACGCAGGCAGCCGCTCCGGACGCGCGGCGGCCGGGCGGCTGTATGGCTTCGATCCGTCTTGGGTCATCATGGCCAACGGCTCGGACGAGCTGCTCAACAACCTGATCCGCGCCTTCGCCGGGGAGGGGGAGGAGATTGCTTTCGTCCATCCCTCCTACACCTACTATGCGACCCTGGCGGAAATCCAGGGGGCGCGGGTGCGCACTTTCGGTCTCTCCGAAAAGTGGGAGCTGATCGATTTTCCGACGCGCTACGAGGGCAAGCTCTTCTTCCTGGTCAATCCCAACGCGCCCCTGGGTTTCACCTATCCCCTGGAATTCATCGAAAATCTGGCCCGGCGTTGCGCCGGGATGTTGGTGGTGGACGAGGCTTACGCCGACTTCGCCGATGAGAACGCCCTGGCGCTGGTAAAAAAATATGAAAACGTGGTGGTGACCCGGACCTTCTCCAAGAGCTACTGCCTGGCCGGGATGCGTCTCGGCTTGGCCATCGCCCGCCCCGAGGTGATCGCCGCGCTGGACAAGATCCGCGACCATTACAACCTCGACCGGCTGGCCCAGGCGGCGGCGACGGCGGCGCTGGAGGATCAGCCCTATTTTTCCGAGTGCGTGCGCAAAATTCGCGAGACCCGCGCCTGGTTCACCGGCGAGTTGCGGGTGCTCGGCTACGGGGTGATTCCCTCCCGGGCCAACTTCGTCTTCGCCACCCCGCCGGACCGTAACGGCAAGCGCATCTACGACGGCCTCTACCGGCGGAAGATTCTGGTGCGACACTTCTCCGACCCGCTCCTGGCCGAGGGACTGCGCATCTCCATCGGCACCCGCGAGGAGATGGAACGGACCATCGAGGCGCTGCGGGAAATCGGTTAAGGGCGGTAATTGGTGATTAGTGACTGGTGATTGGTTGAACCCTGAATTCGTCGCGCCGTTGTTGCTGGAGTGGTACGGGCGGGAGGGGCGGGAGCTGCCCTGGCGGGGGACGCGGGATCCCTACCGGGTGTGGCTGTCGGAGATCATGCTGCAGCAGACCGGCGTGGCCACGGTCATCCCCTACTATCAACGGTTTCTCGACCGTTTCCCGACGGTGTCCGATCTGGCGGCGGCCGAGGCGGATGCGGTCATCGAACTCTGGGCCGGTCTCGGTTATTACTCCCGCGCCCGCAACCTACACGCCGCCGCCCGCGTGGTGACGACCGAGCATGGCGGGCTCTTTCCCGAGGAAGTGGCGGAGCTACAGGCGCTGCCCGGGGTGGGGCGTTCCACCGCCGGAGCGATTCGCGCCATCGCCTTCGACCGCAAGGGGGTGATCCTCGACGGCAACGTGCGCCGGGTGCTCTGCCGCTTGCTGGCTGTGGAAAGCGATCCCCGCGCGACGGCGGTGGAAAAGGAACTCTGGCGCTGGGCCGAAGCCCTCACTCCCGAGGAACGCCCGCACGATTACGCCCAGGCGATCATGGATCTCGGCGCCGTTCTCTGTACCCCCCGTCGTCCCGACTGTGGGCGCTGCCCGCTGGCCGGGCTCTGTCGGGCCAAGGCCCTGGGGCTGGAAGCTGAGCTGCCGAGGCGCGCGACGAAAAAAGCCGTGCCGACAAGAATCCAGGTCGCGCTGCTGCTGGAGCGGGACGGCTGTCTGCTGGTGCGCCAGCGGCCTTTTTCCGGGATGCTCGGCGGCCTCTGGGAGTTTCCCGCCGCCGAGGTGGGCGAGGGTGGTGATCCGTCAGTCATGGCCCGGCGGCTGTTGGCCGATCTCGGCCTGGCCGGGGAACCGGCGGAAGCGGGGCGGGTGCGGCACGTCTACAGCCATTTCAAGCTCGACCTGCGACTCTACCGGGCGGCGGTCGCCGCCGGTTTCGCGATCGCGGAAGCAGCCGCGAGCCGCTGGCTGACCGCGGCGGAACTGGCCGAGCTGCCCCTGCACGGCGCCCATAAAAAAGTCCTGTCCGATCTGATCCAAAGCCAACCTTCAACCCCCTGAACCGAGGAGCAGACCATGAAATTCTTCATCGACACCGCCGAAGTCGGCGAAATCCGT
>CALJLX010000501.1 GCA_937982495.1 uncultured Desulfuromonas sp. | reverse complement strand
TGCTGCTGTTGTTGGGGCGCCGGCGCGGGAATTCCACCGCCACGGGTCGAACGCACGGCCGCGGCTTGGGGCGCGGGCTCGAGAACCCCGAGAACAACTTCACCATCGAGCAGAATACCGCTGACATTTTCGAGACTTTCCGGAGAATCAATGTCCACCTCGTAGGCATGCGTGGCCATGCCTTCATGAAGATCCAAAGAGACTCTCAGGGGCAAGTCCAACTTCTCAGGTTTGTATCGGGCCAGTTCCCGGAGCTGCCCGACCCGGAAGGCGTACCAGTAAATGTCCAGCCCTTCTCGTCGCTTGATGACCAAATCGGTTCGATCCGGATAGCCGGTCAATGCCTCCAGGGCGGCTCTCAGGGTCATGCCGGCATCGAGGGTAATCGCGCTTCGCAACATAGGCACCTCCTTGGGGTCCTTAAGGTAAATCGTCGATTCACATCTGCCGGGATTCAAACAACCGTAACCACCTTTTTTGAGAAACATCAAGGCAATGGATTACGCTCATTGGCGAGGGGAAGGGGTTCCACCTCGGCTTTTCCGGCAATAAACCTCGATCGTCTTCCCCTCGACCTGCACCATCACCCTGCCCTCCCGGACCTGCAGAGGCTCCCCGGTCCTCCAGTGTTTCAACCCCTTCGCCACCATATCCACCACCCGTGGCGGAATCAACGACGGGTTCAGCTCCACCCCAAGGGGCCCCGGCATCGCCTCGTAACCGTTATTGATGATGACGAAGACGACATCGTCGGTGGAGATGCGCAGGAACGCATAGACCAGGTCGTCCGACCAGAGGGTGATGGTGGTGCCGTACTTGAGCGCTTCGTTCTGCTTGCGCAGGCGGATCAGGTCCCGGGTCCAGTCGAAGATTTCGCGTTCCTTGCGGAACTGCTCCTTCGGACGGTTGTCGGGGCCGATGACGTCCCAGGGGAAATCCCGGCGCAAATCGCGATCATCGCCGGCCTTCCACCCTTCAAGGCCGACCTCGGTGCCGTAATAGAGCTGCGGGATTCCGCGCATGGTGAAAAGCGCGCCGAGGCACAGTTTGGTGATTTTGATCGCCCAGTCGAGCCCGGCGCCGTCCCCCGGGTGTTTGGTCCGGGCGTGGCTCATGATCCGTCGCTGCAGGTCGTGGTTGTCGAGCAGGGTGACAAGACGGTTGGCGTTGCGATAGCCCCCCTTGAAGGGATTGTCGTCGTCGAGCACACCGAGCGGTTCATTTTCGTTCAACCGTGGCCGGGCGAGCCAATGGCGCAGACTCTCGTCATAGATGAGAGTCGAGCGCAGGGCCGTGCAGAGGGGAAAGTCGAAAATCGATTCGAAATCGTGATAGTTCTGGTACTGCAGCAGGGTGCCGACATCCTCTTTCCCTTCGCAGAGAACCTCGCCGATGAGACAGACGTCCGGGTACTTGCCGCGAATCTGGTACTTGAAAAAGTGCCAGAACTTCTTCTCGACATGCTTGACCGTATCCATGCGGATGTTGGTGACCTTGCCCCTGGTGATCCACTCTTCGATGTTGTTGATGAAGTAATCGAGAACCTGGGGATTGTCGTGATTGAAGTCCGGCAGACCGGACAACTCCCCCTTGATGTCGCCCGATCCGCCGACATTGAACCAGTCGGAGCCGAACCGGTCGGTCGCCCCGTACCCCGCATGGTTCACCACCATGTCGAGCACGACCTTCATTCCCCTGGCCGCGCACTTGTCGACAAAGGCCCCGAAGGTGGCCATGTCGGTGGAGGTGGGAAGATGGGAGCCGTCGAGCAGGCGCGGGTCCAGGCGCTCGAAGTTCTGCGGCCAGTAGTAGTGGTAGGGCTCGCTCTCCCCGACGTTTTGAATGTTCTCGTACACCGGCGTCACCCAGATGGCGGTCACGCCCAGATGGCGCAGGTAGTCGAGCTTCTCGATAACCCCGTCGAGCGTGCC
>CALJLX010000500.1 GCA_937982495.1 uncultured Desulfuromonas sp. | reverse complement strand
ACCGCATCCCGACAAAAAAACCGCCCTCGATTCCGGGGGCGGTTTTTTTTGCGCGAGCGGTCTATTTTTCGATAGCTGGATAAAAATGCCCGCGGCGTTGGCGGCGGCTGTCCGCCCTCAGGATCGGGACAAGCCGGGAGCAACCGGGAAACAGGCTGGACTTTACCGCGGGTTTCGGCTAAACCTTAAGCCAATTCTTCAGCTTTCCACCTTCAGCCTTCAGTCTGCTTTTCTATGTCCCTACTGCAAAACCCCATCGTCATTCTGCTCACGATCATCGTCCTCGGCGAACTGCTGGGCAAGGCGCGGCTGTGGAATCTCTCCCTCGGCCCTTCGGCGATCATCTTTGTCGCCCTGGCCTTCGGCCACTTCGGCTTTATCGTCCCCGCCGGAGTGCAGACCATCGGCCTCGCCCTCTTCATTTACGCCGTCGGCCTGCAGGCCGGTCCCGGCTTCGCCAGTTCCTTCCGCAGTCACGGCATCCCCATGACCCTTGCCGTGCTCTTCATCGCTCTCTGCGGCACCCTGGTCACCTGGGCCTGTTGCCTGATCTTCGGCTTCGACCCCGGCACCGGCGCCGGACTCCTTGCCGGCGCCATGACCAGCACCCCATCCCTGGCGGCGGCGGTGGAGGTCGTCGGCCACGAACAGGCGCCCGCCGCCTACGGCGTGACCTACGGTTTCGGCGTCATCGGCATGGCCGTAATCATCAAACTGCTGCCGCGCCTGCTGCGGGCCGATATCCCCGCCGAGGAAGAGCGCCTGGCCCGGGAACTGGCGGAGGAAAACCCGCCGATCACCTCCATGCACATCGAGGTGAGCAACCCCAACCTCTTCGGCAAGCGGGTCGCCGACATCTTTCTCAAAAGCATCGCCCCGGTGACCATCACCCGCCTCCTCGCCAAGGGCGCCGACGAGCCGGTGCTGGTCGGCGCCGACACCCTTTTGGAAGAAGGGGATCAGCTGCGGGTGGTGGGGCGCCCCGCCGACCTGGAGAAGGTGCAGCTCTACATCGGCAAGCCGGTGGATCGGCAGATCGCCTTCGAGCGCATGCTGGGCAAGAAGAGCATCATCGTTTCCAAACGACAATTCGCCGGCAGCACCCTCGGCTTCTTCAACTTCCGGGAAACCTTCAATGTTCAGGTGGCACGCATCACCCGTAACGGCATGGACCTGCCGGCCGACGCCAACACCCGCCTGCATCTCGGGGATGTGCTCCATTTCGTCGGGGACGAACGGGCGCTGCGGAATATCAGCCGGATGCTCGGCAACGACCTCAAGGCCACCTACGACATCAGCCTACTGCCGATTCTGGTGGGCTTGCTGATCGGCCTGCTCCTCGGCAACCTGACCCTTCCCTTGCCGCTGATCGGGCCGCTCAAGCTCGGCACCACCGGCGGCACCCTGCTCACCGGCTTGCTGCTCGGCGCACGCTACCAGACCGGGCCGCTGATCTGGGACCTCCCCGATGCCGGCAACCGGCTGATCCGCGATCTCGGCCTGGCCCTCTTCATGGCGGCGGTCGGCACCTCGGCCGGAGTCACCTTCGTCGCCACCTTGCGGGAGCAAGGCTGGCCGCTGCTCGTTTCCGGCATGCTCGTCACCCTGCTGCCGGTAATCCTCGCCGCCCTGGTTGGGATCTTCGTCCTGCGCATCCACTTGCTGCGCCTGCTCGGCGCCCTGGTCGGCGGCATGACCAGCGCCTCGGGCCTAGCCGCCGCCAACGCCCTCTCCGCCACCCCCTACGCCGCCGCCGCCTACGCCACCGTCTACCC
>CALJLX010000499.1 GCA_937982495.1 uncultured Desulfuromonas sp. | reverse complement strand
TCCAGCATGACCATGGTGTTGAACACATCGCTGGTCGCTTCGATGATGGCTTGGGCGAAATCCATGGTGAATATCCTTTCCGCGCTCGGGCGAAACGGGAATCAGGTTTGTTGTTCCAGCTGCAATTCCACGAGAAACTGTCCTGCCGTGCTTTCGAAAGGCACCATTGAACAGCCCTGCTGCGGCTGATAATCCAGGGAGTAGGAGTCCCCACAGACCGCCGAAGGGATGGAGAGCTGAATATCCTTGCTGTTGTCGCTGAGCTTGGCCTTGATCGACCCGGCCAACATGTTGGCCAGTTCGCCCATGGCGTCCTTGACGTCATCGTTGACCTCATCGACCTCCAGGCCGAGGAAGTTGCCGGTGATGTTCATGGAGACTGAGGACGGGGCATGGATGGCCAGCATCCCCTTGTAGATTCCGGCCATGCCGACCATGCCGGTGACGCTGTCCTGATGGGTTTTGATCCGCTCCGTCAGCGGCGGCCGCGGGCTGACTTCCATCATCAACATGGTGGAAAAGATTTCGACGGTGGCGTCGGCGATGTGTGTTTCCCAGCTCAAGAGATCCTCCAGCCTGATAGGGTAGTTGCCGTGGTGCTCCGGGATTCCGTTGTGGGCGGGCAGGGGCGTTTCACCGTCGCGGCCGGATTTGCTAAGGGCGCGACGGTGAAAAATGACCGCTACATGAGGCCGCCCAAAACTTCGCTCACCTGTTCCGGGGTGAAGGGTTTTTTGATGCTCCCTTTCGCGCCCAGGGATTTGGCCTCGGCGAGAATGTCGGCCCCGGCCTCGGTGGTAATCATGACCACCGGGATGCCTTTGATGGCGGCATTGGCCGATTTCTGGCGGAGAAACTCGATGCCGTCCATATTCGGCATGTTGATGTCGCTGAGGATAATGTCGACGTTCTCCTTGGCGAGGAGTTGCAGAGCCTCCTGGCCGTCCCCCGCTTCGAGGATGGTGTCGAAATCGAGGCCGGCCTGGCGCAGGGAACGAGTGACGATTTTACGCATGGTGCTGGAGTCGTCGATGATCAGAACTTTTTTGCCCATGATAGAGATCCTTTCCGGTAGCGATCGCGCGCGGCGATGGGGAGGTTAAACATTCACTCCGTCCACAGGGTCTGGCCTATGGCGGTGATGGAAAAAGCCAAGTCGTCGATGACGTAGGTCCAGAAGCGGCGTGGGGAGTTTGGGTCGAGCTCCTCGGGTTCCGGTTCCGGAAGGCCGAGACGAAACGGGCGGCCGTCGATGAGCAGTTCGCACATGAAGCGGCCGGCGATGATGTTGATCAACTCGGCGAAATTGTCCGTCAGCATCTGGTCGGTGAGTTCTTCCGGTTCCAGGCTGTAGACCCCGGCGGTGATCAGGGCCACCAGCTTTCTCGGCATGCGCAGGCGCAGTTCCCCTTGCAGGGGATCGTGGATGAGCAGGCCGACGCTCATGGCCCCCTCCGGGGCCATGGCGGCGCTCTCCGGAGGAATCGGCGAGACCTCCATGAAGACCATGTTTTCCAGGGTGTCGACGACCGCCTGCCGCATGGCGCGGTCGCAACGTTCGGTGGCTTCGCTCATAGATCGTCTTTCTCGGGGGCAACCGGGGAGGTTTCAGCCCGGTTCGCCCAGCAGGTGTTCCAGTTTCTCCAGAAGAGCCGGTGGCGAGACCGGCTTGCTCAGTATCGCCAGCGCCCCCAGACCCATCAGCTCCGCTTCCTTGGCCGGGGTGCCGGCGCTGCTCACCACCAGAACCGGGATCTGGTTGAGTTTCGGGTTGGCGTTGATCCACTTGAGCAGGGTCTCGCCATCCATCACCGGCATGTTCAGATCGGTAATGACCAGATCGGTTGGGGCTTCCTTGACCCGGGCCAAAGCTTCCTTGCCGTTGGCGGCCTCCACGAGCTCGGCGCCGCCGCAACCGATGATTTCCAGGCAGCGCTTGATGAACATCCGGGCCGTGGCCGAGTCATCGGCGATAACGATGCGCTTCACGTCAGGTCTCCTTGAGGCTTGCCAGGGACGCTTCCACCTTGCGGAACTCCTCGCTGCATTCCAGCAGCAGCAGGGCCAGGTCGTCCTTGGACATGGTGAAGTGCTCGGCGTATTCCTGGCGCAGATGATATTTCATGGAATCGCTCCCCGTTCCCTGGCCGCCCATCATGGCAAGAATGTCCCCGAGGTGCACGGCGTAGATCAGGGGACGAAGCTCGGCCTCGGCCGTTTCGGGATGATGGTGATGGCGAATGACCTGGGCCAGGGCTTCGGGCAGTTTCCAGTGCCGTGCCAGTTCGAAGCCGACTTCCGCGTGGTCGAGTCCGACCCGCTCCTGTTCGCCGGTCAGATAGTCGGCGGTGTCGCCGCGCACGATATCTGCCACCAGTTCCCGGGAGGTGCCGCGCAGAAATTCCGAGAGGATCGCTTTGCCGATATCGTGCAGCAGTCCGGCGGTGAAGGCCAGGTCGGCGGGCAGCGGGGCACGGGCGTGGCGGGCCACGGCGCGCGAGGCGATAGCGGTGAAGAGTTCGTGGCGCCAGAGTTGGCCGCTCTCCCCTTCATAGCCGTCCAGGGGTTTGCCGAGAAACTCATTGGTGCATTCGGCGATGGCGATACCGACCACCAGACGTTCCCCCAGGTAACTCACCGCATGGTCCACCGAGCTGATCTGGTGGACCAGCCCCATGGCCGAGGAGTTGACCACTCGCAAAAGACGCGCGGTGAGCAGGGAGTCGCATTTGACCAGATCGATGACCTCCTTCATCTCGTGGTCCGCTCTGGCCGTCACCTGCAAGAGTTGGTTGGCGATGGGGCTGAGCAGGGGCGCCGCCTGAATCGCCCGGGCAATTTCCGCGTGCAGGTTCGAGGTCGTCATGGGCGCTCCTATATCTTCCAGTTGGGTCGACCGGGGGAGGAGAGAATCACCTCGCCGGTTCTGACGGATACCGAGACGGTGCGGCTGAAGGTGCCGCCAACATCCTCGGAACGGGGACCCAGCCCGTAGGACCAGAGGATTTTCTTGATCGCCAGAAGATTGCGTTTGCCGATGTTGAAGGTGTCGTTATGGTCCATGATGGCGGCGCCGCCGGCCAGTTTGATGATCAGGCCCTTGCCTTTCGGTTGGCAGCCGTGGCGGGCCATTTCCTGCAGCAGCAACGGCAAGCCGGTGTCGGCGAAGTAGCCCGGTTTCTCCTTGGCCTTGACCAGGTTGATCTTCGACTCCGGCAGGGCAATGTGGACCATCCCCACGGTGCGGGTCTGGGGGTCGAGGAGAACCACCGCGATGCAGGAGCCCAGGGCGTAGGTCTTGATCTCCGCGTCCGGGTGATTGCTGGCGCCCAGATCGCCGATGCCGAGAACCATCTGGCTCATGGGGTACGCTCCGCAAGGAGCCGGATCGTCGCCGGAGCGATGTCCGGCAGGGGCACCAGGCGTTCGGCGCCGCCCTTCTCATAGGCCACCTTGGGCATGCCGAAGACCACCGAGGTCGCCTCGTCCTGGGCCAGGGTGCGCGCCCCGGCCTGGCGCATGGCGAGCATGCCGTTCGAGCCGTCGCCGCCCATGCCGGTAAGCATGATGCCGATGGCGTTGGCCCCCACCTGCTCGGCCACCGAATGCATGAGGACGTCGACGGAAGGACGGTGGCCGCTGACCAGTTCGCCGTCGTCGCAGCTGACCTGGTAGATGCCGCCCGAACGACGCACACGCATATGCTTTCCGCCGGGAGCCACCAGCACCCGGCCGGTCATGATCCGGTCGCCGGTCTCCGCTTCCTTGACTTCCATGGCGCAGAGCTGGTTGAGGCGGTCGGAAAACATCTTGGTGAAGCCCGCCGGCATGTGCTGAACGATGACCACCCCCGGCATGTTGCCGGGAAAGCCGGTAATGACGCTCTTGATCGCTTCGGTGCCGCCGGTGGAGGCGCCGATGGCGACGACCTTGTCCGTCGACTCAGCCAAGGCCTTCACCGGGCGAGAGAGGCCGCGGCCGGGGAGCTGGTCGCGGCGGTTCTTCCAGTGGCTGACGTTGACTGTCGAGGCGATCTTGACCTTGGTGCGCAGCTCGGCGAGCATGGCGTTCAAGCCCTGGGCCATGTTCGAGGTCGGCTTGGCGACGAAATCGACGGCTCCCGCTTCCAGGCAGTCGAGGGTGATCTGTTTGCCGGTCTGGGTCAGGGAACTGACCATCACCACCGGAATCGGATACTGGGGCATGAGCTTGCGCAGGAACTCCAGGCCGTCCATGCGCGGCATTTCCACATCCAGGGTCATCACATCCGGCTTGCACTTGACGATCAGATCCCGGGCCGAGTAGGGGTCGACGGCCGCCCCGACGATCTCCAGGCCGGGGTCCATACCCAGTCCCTGGGTGAGGATCTGCCGCACCAGGGCCGAGTCGTCGACGATGAGCACGCGGATTTTACGGGTCATCTTCCAGCCTCTTTCTGATAGGTGGCGGGCATCAGATAGTTGTAAAGGGACTGGGAACGGCCGATGGTTTCCGAATGGCCGATGCACAGGTAACCGCCCGGTTCGGTGAACTGATGAAATTTCCCGATCAGGGCTTCCCGGGTCGGCTGGTCGAAATAGATCATCACATTCCGACAAAAGATGATGTGAAACGGCTTTTTGAAGGGAAATTGGGCGTTCATCAGGTTGAAGCGGCGAAAGGTCGCCTCGTTTTTCAACCGGTCGATCACCCCCCAGTTGCCGTCGGGCAGACGCTTGAAATACTTGCGGCGCAAGGCCTCGGGAACATCGGCGATGCGCTCTTCGGCGTAGACCCCGGCGCGGGCGATGGAGAGCGCCCGGTCGGAGATGTCGGTGGCGAGAATGCCCGCCGACCACTGGCCGGAATTCGCACCGAAGAATTCAGCCAGCAACATGAGCAGCATGTACGGCTCCTCGCCGGTCGAGCAACCGGCGCACCAGATCCGCAGATCCCGGCGGTTCTCCTTCTCCAACCGGGCGACGACGGTCGGCAGGGCGGTCTCGACGAAGAAGCGGAAATGCTCCTTC
>CALJLX010000498.1 GCA_937982495.1 uncultured Desulfuromonas sp. | reverse complement strand
GTCAGCGGCGCCTATTGGAACCTTGCCACTCCGTCCCTGGTCGAAGAGGTGATCAAGCGGCGCGAGGGGCATCTGTCCCACCTCGGTCCGCTGGTCGTCTCCACCGGCCATCACACCGGCCGCTCCCCCAATGACCGTTTCGTGGTGCGCCAGGGCGAGAGCGCCAAAAATATCTGGTGGGGCAAGGTCAACAAGGAATGCTCCCCGGAAAACTTCGACCGGCTCTACAGCAAGCTGCTGGCCTTCCTCCAGGGTAAGGACATCTTCGTCCAGGATTGCTACGCCGGGGCCGATCCCGCCTATCGCCTCAAGGTGCGGGTTATCACCACCCAGGCCTGGCACAGCCACTTCGCCCGCAACATGTTCATCCAGGCGCCCCGCCAGGAGTTGGCCGACTTCGTTCCCGAGTTCACCGTCATCAACGCCCCGCGTTTCCACGCCGACCCCGAAGTGGACGGCACCCGCAGCGAAGCCTTCATCATCGTCAACTTCGAAAAGAAAGTCGTCATTATCGGCGGCACTTCCTATGCCGGGGAGATCAAGAAGAGCATCTTTTCGGTGCTCAACTACCTGTTGCCGCGCCGGGGGGTACTCTCCATGCATTGCAGCGCCAATCTCGGCAAGAGCGGGGATGTGGCCCTCTTCTTCGGCCTGTCGGGGACCGGCAAGACTACCCTCTCGGCCGACCCGGGGCGGGCGCTGATCGGCGACGACGAGCACGGCTGGAGCGATAACGGCATCTTCAACTTCGAAGGCGGCTGCTACGCCAAGGTGATCAAGCTCTCGGCCTCGGCCGAGCCGGAAATCTATGAAACTACGCGGCGGTTCGGCACCGTGCTGGAGAACGTGGCGATGGATTACGCCACCCGGCGCATCGATCTGGACGACGACTCCCTGACCGAGAACACCCGCGCTTCCTACCCCCTGACCCATATCCCCAACATCGTCCGCGGCGGCATGGCCGGACATCCGACCAACATCGTCATGCTCACCGCCGACGCCTTCGGGGTCATGCCGCCCATCGCCCGGCTGACCCCGGAGCAGGCCATGTACCATTTCATTTCCGGGTACACCGCCAAGCTGGCCGGCACCGAGCGCGGCGTGACCGAACCGCAACCGGCTTTCTCCTCCTGCTTCGGCGCCCCCTTCATGGCCCTGCACCCCTCGGTCTACGGTAATCTGCTCAAGGACAAGATCCGCCGCCACCACGTCGCCTGCTGGCTGGTCAACACCGGTTGGACCGGGGGGCCCTACGGCGTCGGCTCGCGGATGAAGATCAAGTACACCCGGGCGATGATCAACGCCGCCATCTCCGGCCGCCTGGTCGGGGTCGAGTACGAAACCGATCCGGTCTTCGGCCTGCATCTGCCCAAGTCCTGCCCCGACGTTCCCGCCGAAGTGCTCAACCCGCGCAACACTTGGGCCGACAAGGAGGCCTACGACCGCCAGGCGATCGATCTGGCCCGCGCCTTCCGCCGCAATTTCGTCGACTACGCCGACGCGGTCAGCGACAGCGTCTGCGCCGCCGGGCCGCCGGCGGGGTAGACTTTTTCACACCACCGTGGAAAAGGGTCGGCCGTCGCCGGCCCTTTTTATTTCGCTGGGGTGGAGTCATTCGGCACGCGTTGCCGCTGGACTTTCAATAGGGGTTTTTGTATGGTTTAAAAGATAGTTACAGCGCTTCTTTTTCCGCGCCTTCAAGGCGTGGGTCCTGGAGGATTAATTTGAGTCGTCCCATTGAAATGAAGGAACTGACCATCCCCGAGGTGCTGCCGCTTTTGCCGGTGCGGGACATCGTGGTCTTTCCCTATATGATCCTGCCCCTCTTCGTCGGGCGCGATAAATCGATCGCCGCCGTCGACGCCGCCCTTTCCCGCGATCGGCTGATCTTTCTCGCCAGCCAGAAGGATGTTTCCAAGGAGGATCCGGAAGCCGACGACATCTACCAAGTCGGCACGGTGGCGATGATCATGCGCATGCTCAAGCTCGCCGACGGCCGGGTCAAGGTGTTGGTGCAGGGGATGGCCAAGGCGCGCCTGACCGGCTTCCCCTCAGTCGAGCCCTACTTCGCGGCGCGGGTCGAGCGGCTGGAGGATTCCGCTCCGCCGGAAGCGACCCTGGAAATCGAGGCGCTGATGCGCATGGTCCGCGACCAGCTCGCCCAGCTCATGCAGCTGGGCAAGAATTTCCCCCCGGAAGTCTCGGTGGTCCTGGACAATATCGAGGATCCCGGCAGTCTCGCCGACCTCATCGCCAGCAACCTCGGCCTCAAGGTCGCCAAGGCCCAGGAGCTGCTGGAGGTGGTCGACGCCCTGGAGCGGCTGCGCAAGGTCAAGGACGTGCTGGCCAACGAGCTGGAAGTGGCGACGGTGCAGAACCGCATCCAGAGCCAGGCCAAGGAGGAGATGGGCAAGAGCCAGCGGGAATACTACCTGCGTGAGCAGTTGCGGGCGATCCAGGCCGAGCTCGGCGAGGCCGACCCTCGCGCCGAGGATATCGCCGAGCTGCGCCAGAAGCTGGAGGCGGCGGGGCTGCCGAAGGAGGCGCGGGCCGAGGCCGACAAGCAGCTGCGGCGGCTGGAGACCATGCATCCCGAGGCCGCCGAGTACTCCATGCTGCGCACCTACATGGACTGGCTGGTCGATCTCCCATGGAGTCACGCCACCCGCGACAATCTCGATCTGAAAAAGGCCCGCAAGGTTCTCGATGAAGACCATTTCAACCTGGAAAAGGTCAAGGAGCGGATCCTCGAATTTCTCGCCGTGCGCAAACTGAAGAAGGACATGAAGGGGCCGGTCCTCTGCTTCGTCGGCCCGCCGGGGGTGGGCAAGACCAGCCTCGGCAAATCCATCGCCCGCGCCCTCGGTCGCCAGTTCGTGCGCATCTCCCTGGGCGGGGTGCGGGACGAGGCGGAGATTCGCGGCCACCGCCGCACCTATGTCGGCGCCCTGCCCGGGCGGGTTCTCCAGAGCATCAAGCAGGCCGGCACCTGCAATCCCGTCTTCATGCTCGACGAGCTGGACAAGATCGGCGCCGATTTCCGCGGCGACCCCTCGGCGGCGCTGCTGGAACTCCTCGATCCCGAGCAGAATCACGCTTTTTCCGATCACTACATCAATCTTCCCTTCGACCTGTCGAAGGTTCTTTTCATCGCCACCGCCAACGTCCTCGATCCCATCCCCTCGGCCCTCAAGGACCGCCTGGAGGTCATCCGGCTTTCGGGCTACAGCACCGAGGAGAAGCTCTCCATCGCCACGCGCTACCTGGTCCCCCGTCAGCTCAAGGAAAACGGGCTGAAGGCCAGGGACGCCCGTTTTTCCGAAAAGGCGCTGCTCAGGCTCATCACCGAATACACCCTGGAGGCCGGGCTGCGCAATCTGGAGCGGGAGATCGGCAGTGTCTGCCGCAAGATCGCCCGGCGCTTCGCCGAAGGGAACAAGAAACCGGTGCTGGTCGCGGAGACGACGGTCGCCGGTTTCCTCGGTCCCCCCCGTTTTCTTCCCGAGGAGGAGCTGCGCGAGAGTGAAATCGGGGTGGCGACCGGGCTGGCCTGGACCGAAGTCGGCGGCGAGATCCTGCTGGTCGAGGTCAGCACCATGAAGGGCAAGGGCGATCTGACCCTGACCGGGCATCTTGGCGACGTGATGAAGGAGAGCGCCCAGGCGGCCCTCTCCTATGCCCGCGCCCACGCCGCCGAGTTGGGGATCGACGCCAATTTTCTCGAAGGCATCAGTGTCCACATCCACGTTCCGGCCGGGGCCATTCCCAAGGATGGACCGAGCGCCGGCGTAACCATGGCGACCGCGCTGATTTCCGCCCTTTCCGGTCGCCGGGTGAGCAAGGACGTGGCCATGACCGGCGAGATCACCCTGCGCGGCAAGGTGCTGCCCATCGGCGGCCTCAAGGAAAAGGTGCTGGCGGCGGTGCGGGCCCATATCGGCACCATCGTCATCCCCGAACGCAATACCAAGGATCTGGAGGAAATCCCCCCCCATCTCCGTAAAAAGGTGCGCTTCATCAAGGCCGCGACCATGGATGAGGTGCTGGCGGCGGCGCTGGAAGATCCGGCATGAAGCTTGCCGAGCTGGGAGAATTCGGCTTCATCGAGCGCATCCGCCGGGCGGTCGCCGAGGCCCCCGGGGTCCATCTGGGGATCGGCGACGACTGCGCGGTGCTCGAACTCCCCCCCGGCGAACGATTGCTGACCAGCACCGACCTGCTCATCGAACAGGTGCACTTCCGCCGGGAGTGGACCGATCCCTTCCGTCTCGGGCGCAAGAGCGTCTCCGTCAACGTCAGCGACATCGCCGCCATGGGCGGCACCCCCCGCCATCTCTATCTCGGTCTCGGCATCCCCGCCGAGTTGCCGGTCGAGGAACTGGACGCCTTTATTTCCGGCTTTCTTTCCGCCTGTCGCGACTACGGCGCGACCCTGGTCGGCGGCGATACCTGCCGTTCGCCGGGACCGCTGCTGATCTCCGTGACCGTGGAGGGCTCGGCCCCGGCGGCCGAAGTCGTCAGCCGCCGGGGCGCCCGGCCCGGCGACGGCATCTACGTCTCCGGCACCCTCGGCGACAGCGCCCTGGCCCTGCGCCGGTTGCTGGACGGCGGTCTTCCCGACGACGCATCGGCGGCCCGCCACCATGACCCCCGCGCCCAGGTCGAACTGGGGCGGGCCCTGGCAAAGGCGCGGCTGCCTTCGGCGATGATCGACCTCTCCGACGGCCTCCTCGCCGACCTCGGCCACATTCTCGAAGCCTCCGCCGTCGGCGCCGAAATCGAGATCGCGGCGATTCCCCTCTCCCCCGCTTTCCAGTCGGCCCTGGCTGGGGCGCCGGAACTGATCGAGCTGGCCCTTTCCGGCGGCGAGGACTATCAACTGCTCTTCACCATCCCGCCTGCGCGGGAAGGGGAGTTGGCGGCAATTTCCACCGCGCTCGGCCTGCCCCTGACCTGTCTCGGCACGGTGACGGCGGAACCGGGGCGGCTCTGGCTGCGGCGCGCCGAC
>CALJLX010000497.1 GCA_937982495.1 uncultured Desulfuromonas sp. | reverse complement strand
ATACGAGCTGGTGATTCGTGACTGGAGTTCAGACGTGTGCTCTTCCGATCTACCTCGCGAATCGTGGCGCTCTCCCCGACCAGCCCGGCGAAAGCGGGCGTCTGCTCGCTCTGGGGCGCCCGGTCCGGACGAAACCGCACATGCACGAGCCGACCGCTGTAGTCTTCGGCCAGCCCGGCGGGGAAGAGATCGGCCAGCAGATCCGCCCGCGCCCCGGGGAAACGCAGCCGGACGCCGGTCAGCGGCCGCTCCCGGCTCGCCGCCTCGGTCACCAGCTCTACCAGGGACGGCACCGTCCCGGCCAGGGCCCGATCCGGATCCATCCCCTTCAAGCTTTCCACCGGCCGGTCGAGCAGCTCGGCCAGCCGCTCCGAAACCCGGACCAGGCGCGGACGCCCCTCCGGCCGAACCAGCACCACCAGGTCGGGGGTGGCGGCCGGGAGATCGCTCTCGATAATCGGCGGGGCATCGTTCATGGCAGCGTCCGGGGGAATGGGGGCGGCACGCGGGGCGGATACAATCGAAGGGCCTTCCGGCAATCTAACCACGCCGAGGAAGAAGCGCAAGGATTGACGGCCTGACCTAGCTCGGCTATTAATGGCGGACGCGACCGCGACCTGCAACCGCCCAACGACTACGGAAGGATTGACTATGGCCTGGTTCTATCTGCTGCTCGCCGGACTGTTCGAAATCGGCTGGGCGGTGGGGCTCAAATACACCGTCGGTTTCACCCGCCTCGTGCCGTCTTTGTGGACCCTGGCGGCCATGGCCCTGAGTTTCATGCTCCTCGGCCAGGCTCTGAAGACGCTGCCCATCGGCACCGCCTATGCCGTCTGGACCGGCATCGGCGCCGCCGGTACCGCCCTCTTCGGTATGCTCTTTCTCGGCGAACCCCGGGAAGTCGCGCGCCTGCTCTGCCTGCTGCTGATCCTCGCCGGCATCGCCGGGCTTAAAATGAGCGCCTGAATCCGCGCGTTCCGTCAGTCCTGCAACTCCAGGGACGACTGCTGCACACTGCCGCAATCGGGGCAGCGGAAGACCCGGGTGTCGTGCCACCAGGGTTCCGGCCCCCAGTAGGTGGGATTTTCGAAAGAATCAAGATGCTCGACATCATTGAAACGCTTCGGCGCGTTGCACTGCGAACAATGCAGCCAGACCCGCCCATCGTTGCAAGCCATGAGAAATTCACCGGGATTGGACATTTCACGCTCCTCTGAAAAAGCCATGGCCGCAGGATAACGCAAGGGCGGGCGCGGGACAACCGGGAAAAGGATCGTCGCGGATTCCGTAATTACCGGGCAACAGCTCCGAAGATCACTCCCCTCCCAAGGAAAACCCCATGTACGGCTACTTCGACTACGACCATCCCCTCTTTCGCCCGCCGAGCGAAGCACACAGCCTGATCTTTCAGATCACTCTCGGCTGTTCGCGCAACCGCTGCACTTTCTGCGGCATGTACAAGGGCAAACCCTTCCGCGTTCGCCCGGTCGCGGAGATCCGCGCCGAGACCGAAGGCATCCCGCCGGCGCACCGGCCGCATATCCAGCGGATCTTTCTCGCCGACGGCGACGCCCTGATCTATCCCCAAAAGGGCCTGCTGGAGATTCTCGACGAGCTCAATCGCGCCTTTCCCCGCCTGACCCGGATCGGCGCCTACGCCTCCCCCGCCAGCCTCGCGGGCAAAACCGGCGAAGACCTCGCCGCCCTGCGGGAACGGAAGCTGCGCATCCTCTACTTCGGGCTGGAAAGCGGCGACGAGACCACCCTGGGCGCCATCGACAAAGGCTACACCGGCGCGGAGATGCTCGCCTTCTGCCGCAAGGCGCAAGCCGCGGGGATGAAACTGTCGGTAACGGCCATCCTCGGCCTGGCCGGGGCGGAGCGCTCGCGGGAACACGCCCGGGCGACGGCGGAATGGATCACCGCCCTCTCCCCGGAATATTTTTCGCTCCTCACCCTCTTCCATCGCCACAACGACGACTTCCTGCGCGGCATCACCCCCCTGAGCCGGGGCGGCATTCTCGAAGAAGCGAGCGAACTGCTGCGGCATCTCGTCCCCCGCCGCACCATTTTGCGCTCCAACCACGTCTCCAACTTTCTGCAGCTGGCCGGCAGCTACCCCAAGGACCGGCAGGCGCTCATCGACCAGGTCGAAAGCGCCATCGCCCGCGCCCGGCGCCGGCCCGAGTGGTACGACGCGATTCCGGACTATCGGGAAGAAATCTACTGAATCGCGGCATTTGACTTGCCCGGCCGCGGTGATAGACCTGTAAACGGAAGCGGGGAGCAGGGAATGCCCCCGCAAGGTTCGCAAATGACGACGAGGCAAGGAGGAAATCATGAACAATGCGAAATGGATGGCGGCCCTGGCGGTCGGCGCGCTGCTGCTGGCCGGAACCCAGGCCCTGGCCGCCGAGCAGGCGCAGACCCGGGAAGAGACGCAAGTACGGGAAGAGGTTTACGGCAGCCAGCTGATGACCCCGCAGGAGCGCAACGAGTATCAGACGCGGATGCGGGCGGCGGCAAGCGAGGAGGAACGGGAGCGGATTCGCGCCGAGCATCACGAGCGCATGAAAATCCGCGCCCGGGAGCAGGGGCTGAGCCTGCCCGACGAGCCGCCGGCGCACGGCATGCACAAGGGCATGGGTTCCGGCGGCGGCATGGGCATGGGCCCCGGCGGGGGGATGGGCAAGGGGCGCTATTGAGTTGCCGGAAAATTGAGAACTGAAAATCGACAGGGGCGGATGGTTGCGACCATCCGCCCTTTTTTCATGGGGTCATTCCCCCTCGGTGGCGCCCTTGCCCGGCAAACTCCAGACCAGGGCGAGGGCCCAGCCGATGACCGACCAGCCGGTGAGCAGATTCAGCGCAAAAATCCCCCGCCGGTTCGGATGCCCCTTTGTGAAAGCCAGAAGCGCCGGCACCAGGTAGACGACAAGCCCGAGCAGCAAAAAGAGCGCCCGATCCCAGCGGGCGAAATAGGTAAAAACCTCCACCGCCCACCGATAGCCGTCCGTCGCGGCGGCAACCGAAACCGACCAGAGAAAGCCGACGACCGGCACCAGAATGTAATAGACAACGGCAACGACCAGGCCGACGGCGACGACATTGACCAGCAGATTCAGCCAGCGGGAACGATCGAACGGCAAGAGGATTTCCTTTCGTGAACGCAATGGGAGATTTACGCTTAACCTTTATTCGCATCTCGCGATCCAGTATTCCGGCTCACGATGAAGATGCATCACGGCAACAACCAGAATTTCATCCCCATCCTGCGGATAGTGATACAGAATTCCATAAGGAAATCGTCGGACAAGACAGCGCCGAATGCCTGGATGCGCAAGGGGCCACATTTCGGGATAGGCGGCGGCCCGCTCTATTGCCGCAAAGACTTCCACCGCGAAATCGTAGCCCAGTCCTTGCTCTCGCTCGTCATAATACTCAACGGACTGATAAAACTCGGCTCGAACCTCGGGGTGAAAAGAGTATTTCACCGGGAATATCTTTCCCATATCGCCCGGAACACTTCCTCTCCCGGCACCGCTTTTTCTTCCCCGGAGTACAGTTCAGCCAAGCGTCTTTGGGCAACCTCTCCCCATTTTTTTTCAATCTCCGATTCAAACGGGTTTAGACTTCGGAGCGCCGCGTCCGCCACCAGCGCCCGTTCCTCCACGGGGAGGGAAGCGATTTCTTTCAAGAGGTCTTCGGTTTTCATCGGTTCTCCTGTTTGTAGACGGAAAGGCCCTCTCCCCTACCCCTCCATCACGATCACCGAATGGTCGCCGATGTTCATTTTGCGGGGGGAGCCGATGAGGGAGACGTTGTCGCCGAGGATCGAGTAGTGCAGGATGCTGTCCTTGGCGCGACTGTTGGCGTTGATGATCGAGTCCTTGATGATGGCTTCCTCGATGACGCAGCCGGGGGCGACGGAGACGTCGGGGCCGAGGATGGAGTTGCGCACCACCGCCCCCTTGGCGATGTGCACCGGCTCGATGAGGACCGAGTTGTAGACTTCGCCGTGGGTGTGATGACGGCCGCGCAGCAGGTAGCGGTTGGTTTCGAGCAGGGTCTCGGGCTTGCCGCAGTCGAGCCACTCGTCCAGTTCGGGGGCGCGGAAGCGGGCGCCGTCCTTGATCATGCGCATGAAGACGGCGGGCAGGTAGTACTCCCCTTTCACCGTGTCGCCGGCGGCGATGGTCTCGTCGATGTAATCCATGAAGCGGCGGCCGTCCTTGAGATAGTAGAGGCCGACCTGGGCCAGTTTGGAAATGGGGGTGTCGGGCTTCTCGACCATATCGATGATCAGATCGTCCCGCAGCACATTGACGCCGAAACGCTGGTAATCCTCCACTTCCTTGGAGTAGATCAGGCCGTCGCAGTCGGCGCAGAGTTTGGGGATGCGCTTGAGTTCGGTGACGAAGATGGTGTCGTTGAAGACCACCAGCACGTCGTCCCCTTCATGAATGTGCTCCCCCGCCAGGGAAACGGCGTGGGCCGGGCCGAGACGATCCTTCTGCACGATGTAGCGACAGGCGACCTGGGGAAACTTCTCCTTCATGCAGGCCTCGACCTGCTGGCCGTTCTCGTCGGTGATGAAGATCAGCTCGATGTCGCCGAGCACCAGCAGGCGGCTGACGATATGTTCGAGGACGGTCTTGCCGGCCACGTGAACCAGGGATTTGGCCTTGGTATGGGTGTGCGGGCGCAGGCGGGT
>CALJLX010000496.1 GCA_937982495.1 uncultured Desulfuromonas sp. | reverse complement strand
GCCTGGTGGAGTTCACCGAAGCCCGCTACCTCTTCCGCATCAAGAAGAGCGACGGCTACACCTTTCTCCTCACCTTCCTGGTCACCTTGGTCTTCGGCGTGGAGATCGGCATCATCTGCGGCGTCGTCTTTTCCCTGCTTGTCTTCATCTGGCGCAGCGCCCACCCGCACATTGCCGAGCTTGGCTGGCTGGAAGAAGAAGGGATCTACCGCAACGTCCGGCGCGATTCCCGGGCGCGGATCGATCCCGAGCTGCTGATCGTGCGCATCGACGCCTCCCTCTATTTCGCCAACATGGCCTTTATCGAGGACTGGCTGCGCGCCGCCCTCGCCCGCCGCGCCGAGGTGCGGGCGGTCATCTTCGATCTCTCCGGGGTCAACGACATGGACGCCGTCGCCCTGGCCAAGCTGGAGGGGCTCTGCGACGGCATCCTGGAGCGGGGCCTCGGCTTCGCTCTCGCCGAGATGAAGGGCCCCTTACGCGACCTGACGGAACGGGCGGGCTGGCCCGCGCGCTACGGTCGCCGCATCGGCTATGTGACCCTGCGCCAGGCGGTGGGGGAATTATCCGTGGAACCAAAAGGATCGATTGCGGATCGATTATGAAAAAGCCCTCCGCGTCGATTGACGGGGGGGCTTTTTCATGGACGCGGCATCAGGCTTGGGGGAGCGCCGCGCGGTGAACGGCGGAGAAAACTTAACTCGGCTCGTTCCGGCAGCGCCCGCACAGCAGTTCGTCGTCGCGGTAGGCTTTCGGCAGCAGTTCGGGTTCGATACGGCCGTCCCCCCGGCAGTCGCCGGTGCCGGTCGGCCCAAGGCAAGGAACATCGAAAAGAAGGGGCTTGAGGAATTTATCAAAAGTGACGAGTTGCTTAGCGGTGAGCAGGTCGACGTTACCGTCATGGTCGAGGAGGAAGGTGCCGACGCCGACCACGGTGCGCGGCAGATGCTGATGCCCCCGTACCGCCGCCTCGATATGGTGGACGCCTTTGTGACAGAGGTAGTCGAGCAGTTCGAGATCGATTTCCATTATCCCCCCGAATGAACCAAGGCCAGGCAATGCCTGGCCTTGAAAGAATTTTGCTTAAGTTTAACCGTTTCCGGCGCCGATCAGCGCCCCTTCCTCGGTTCCGTCCTCGACCTCATCGGCGACATCCATCTGCATCTGCCGGGTCAGCCCGTCGAAATCGATCCCATCCTCGCTCAACGACAGCCCCAGGCGTTTCGCGCCGAGGTAGCGCTTGCGAAAGTACTTGGAATCGATACTGGAAACCACGACTCCACGATTGCGGCTCGAAGCGTGAATCATCTTGTTGTCGCCGATATAGATCCCGACGTGGCTGGGATATTTGGCATAGGTCCGGAAGAAGATCAGATCCCCCAACTGGAGATCCCCCTTGGGCACCTTCGTCCCCAGGGTATATTGCTCGCGGGCGGTGCGGGGAAGCTTCAGGTTGAATTCCTTGAAGACCTTCTGGACGAACCCGGAACAGTCGATGCCATTCTCGCTGGAGCCACCGAAGCGGTAGGGGGTGTTGAGGAAACTCAGGGCGGTCTTTTCGAAGATGGAGGCATCGGCATCGACCGGGATATCGCGGGTCAACTCACGAACAATGGTGCTTTTCTCCGTGGAGGGGGTTTGGGCCACGACCGCCTTTTCCACGGTCACCGGCTTGGCGCCGACCACTAGAACCTGCCCCAACTTGAGGTGATTGCCGGGAAGGTTGTTCAGTCGCTTGAGTTCGGCCACGGAAATTTTGGTTTTTTGGGCGATTTCGTAGAGGGTGTCCCCTTTTTTCACCTTGTGGGTCAGGGTTTGCATCTTGACCGAGGCGGTCTTTTCCAGCGGCGCCGCCGCCTTTTTAGAGACCACCAGAACCTGACCCAACTTGAGATGGTTGCCGGAAAGGTTGTTCAGTCGCTTGAGTTCGGCCACGGAAATTTTGGCTTTCTGGGCGATCGCGGAGAGGGTGTCCCCCTGTTTCACCTTGTGGGTGGCGGATGCGGTCGTCGCCGACGCCTTGCCGG
>CALJLX010000495.1 GCA_937982495.1 uncultured Desulfuromonas sp. | reverse complement strand
CTTCCGCCTGCCCGCGAAAGCGGGTGGCGAGATAGAAGAGCACCCGCGCCTCGTCGGCGCCGACCTCTTCCTTCAGAACCCGACACTGGTCGATGGAAAAATCCCGGCCGAGGGATTCCCGGCCCAAGGCGATATAGGCCTTGCGGCTGGGAAACTGGGCGCGGAAGTTGGAGTCGGGATGATAGGTGTCGTAGATGAAGGCGAAATCCCCGGCGGAAAAGGCTTCCCCCCGGCGCCGCACCAGCTCGGCCGGCGTGAGATCAAGAGGAATCTCGGCCGGCGCCGGTTCCCGGTCGAGACAGCATTTCTTGTACTTCAACCCGCTGCCGCAGGGGCAGGGATCGTTGCGACCGACGCAGCTCATGGCCTCACTCCCGGATGCGCGGGTCGAGGGCGTCGCGAATCCCCTCGCCGAGCAGGTTGTAGCCGAGCACGGTGATCAGAATCGCCAGCCCGGGAAAGGCCGAGAGCCACCAGGCGGTGCCGAGGGTCTGCTTGCCGGCGATGAGCATGTTCCCCCACGACGGCGTCGGCGGCTGCACACCGATACCGAGAAACGACAGGGCGCTTTCGGTGAGGATCGCCCCGGCCACGCCGAGAGTGGCGGAAACCAGCACCGGCGACAGGGCGTTGGGCAGGATGTGGCGGAAGATCAGCCGTCCGTCGGAGGCGCCCAGCGCCCGGGCCGCCTGGACGAAATCCCGTTCGCGCAAGGAGAGGAATTCGGCCCGCACCAGCCGTGCCACCCCCATCCAGCCGGTGAGTCCAATGATAATCATGATGTTCCAGATCGACGGTTCGAGAAAGGCGATGACCGCGAGGATCAGGAAGAAAGTGGGAAAACAGAGCATGATGTCGACGAAGCGCATGAGCAGACCGTCGACCCAGCGCCCGTAGTAACCGGCGAGGGCGCCAAGGACGATACCGATGAGGCTGGCGATGCCGACGGCGACGAACCCGACCAGAAGCGAAATGCGCGCCCCGTAAAGAATGCGCGCGAGCACGTCGCGACCAAGATCGTCCGTCCCCAGGGGGAATTGCCAGGAAGGCGGCTGCAACCGGCGGGAAATGTCGATGGCGCCGGGATCCCCGGCCAGCAGGGGCGCGAGTACGGCGAGCAGGAACATGACGGCGACGATGGCCGCGCCGGCCAGGGCCATACGGTTGCGGCGCAAGCGGGAGATAAAATTCGAATGAAACAACATCGGCATGATTTTTATCCGGTAAAAGCGGTTCTGAAATCTGGGCTCACGCCCGTTCGCTGCGCTCACTCAAGCCGCCAAGACGCAATAAGATCAAATCTATCCATTTCTTAATTTCCTGAGCATTTCTTTGCGTCTTTGCGTCTTTGCGTGAGAAAAAATTTTCTATTTCAGGTCCTTGAGATCGTTCTCGGACAGGAGCCCCTTCTGCACCAGCAGAGCAAGAAGCCGCTCGAAGCGTTCCTCCAGGCTTTGGCCGCCCCCCGGCTGATTCCCCGGAAAACGAAAAGGGTCGATGTCGGGCAGCGGCGGCTTGGCCGGCGGATCGTCAGGCGACCTGAC
Organism: uncultured Desulfuromonas sp.; assembly: GCA_937982495.1. GTDB lineage: Bacteria > Desulfobacterota > Desulfuromonadia > Desulfuromonadales > Trichloromonadaceae > Trichloromonas. Next base: position 329 of record CALJLX010000495.1, on the reverse strand, counting down.
CCCCGCCGGACGCTTCTGATAGCAGCGGCGGATCGCCGAACGGATCGACTCTTCCGTCGCCAGGGCCGGACGCACCCGGCAGCCGGTGGCGAACTGCAGGGCGTCGATGACAATCAGATTGGTTGGGTTGGCCATGGCGACGAGCAGATAGACGCTGCCGTTAAACTCTTTGCGATCGACGGGAATGACGTTGTATTCCAGCGCCTTCTCCACCGGCAACAGGGCCAGCACCTCGGGCGCGACGGCCATGCGCGAGAGATCGACGCGGGTAAGATTGAGCTGCTCGGCGAGAAACTGCAGCAGATCCTCTTCGCCGATATAGCCGAGCT
>CALJLX010000494.1 GCA_937982495.1 uncultured Desulfuromonas sp. | reverse complement strand
TCCAGCCATGGCGGTTATGACGGCTTTTACTCGATGAATTTCAGCTGGACAGCATCCCCCCCGGGGCAGAGCTATCTGCTTCAGGTCAGCACCGACCCGACGTTCACCACCATCAACAACAGCTCCGGCTGGATCGCCGCCACCAACTGGACGACGACCCTGACCCATCCCAGTGGGATGACGACCGTCTATTACTGGCGCGTCCAAGGCAAGCTTTTTGACGGCACCACCGGCCCCTGGTCGACGGTTCGATCTTTCAGTATCATCGACTACGGCAGCAGCTCCTGCCCCTTCCTCTTTGTCTGGAATGGCGAGACGTTTGTTTTCGAGGCGGATCTCTACGGCGCTGGCAAACTGGCCACCAAGACCAAAACCGGCTATCTCAAGCCGGAACCGCACGACTATTACGTCCTTGCGAATCGTCCGGCGGCCAAGGACGGAGTCTATGAATTGCGCCTGGTCGAAGAGCGTTACGAAATCAACTATCTGGATGAGCTCAAGCTCTACGCCATCGACGCGCCGAACAATCGGCGGGTTTTCGCCGAAAAACCCCAGGCCGGCGGAACAGCCCCCTTTACCGAGCTGGCCGCGGTCCTGCACACCGTCGCCACGGATGCGGCAGTGCCGTCATCCATCATTCATGTGAACACCGGGGAGGATGTCACGGCGAAGCTGGCCGACGACGACGAGAGATTCGTGGTCCTCAACGCGGACAAGAATATCGATTTCACTTATCAGACCCTGGAACTCGATCTCGGCGACATCCGCCAGGCGCCCCGGGTGAAGATCGCCATGGACGCCATGAGCATGTTCCCCGACAGTCCGGAAGGCGTGGCCCGCTCCGCGACCTTCGGTGCCCGGACCATTCTCGAGGTCCAGGACGAAGCCGGAAACTGGGTCAAGGTGCCCGCCGACAAAGGCGCGCTCCCCAAGGCCCCGGAGTTCTCTCGCCCCTATGTCTTCGACATCTCGGGCATCTGGATCAGCGACCGGCGCAAGGTCCGTTTTACCTTCCTCTTTAAAACCTATGTCGACTGGATATGGGTCGACACGACCGAGAATGTTCCGGTGACCATCACCGAAGTCCCCATGCTTTCGGCACGACTGGGGCAACGGGGCATCGATCCCAAGACTTCCGATGAAGAGCTTTATGCATATGTCTACGGCGAACCGACCGGCCGGACCGCCTATCTGCCGGGCAATTACACCCGACTGGGCGATGTCCTGCCGCTGCTCGCCGCCGGCGACGATCAATTCGTGATCTATGGCGGCGGCGACGAAATCGCCATGACTTTTGCTCCGCCGGGAGGACCGGGTCCGGTCATGAAACGAACATTCCTCGTTTACACCAACGGCTACTACAAGGACACCAAGGTCGATGTCCCCCATACCGTCGAACCCCTGCCCTTCGCCGGGATGAGCAACTTCCCCTACGATGAGGCGGTGGAGAAGTATCCGAACGACGCCGAACACGAGGCCTATCGGGCAAACTACAACACCCGGACCGTGCCGCCCTGAGGGAAAGGCACCGACGCTCGGGGAATGGGCCATGCCCTGGCGACATCACAAAATCCCGGTTGTCCTTGATCCGTTTCTGCTCTATCCTGACGCCATGAAACTGATCTCCTTCAACGTCAACGGCCTGCGTTCCCGCCTGCATCAGCTCGAAGCCCTGATCGAGCGGCACCATCCCGACATCCTCGGCCTGCAGGAAACCAAGGTCCAGGATGCCGATTTCCCCCTGGCGGCCGTGGAACATCTTGGCTATCGCGCGGCCTACTGCGGACAGAAGACCCATTACGGTGTCGCCCTGCTCTCGCTCCAGAAACCGCAACAGGTGCGGCTCGGTTTTCCCGACGACGGCGCCGAGGCGCAGAAACGCTTTATCGGCGGCGATTTCCCCCTCCCCTCGGGCGCGACCCTGCGGGTCGTCAACGGCTACTTCCCCCAGGGGGAGAGCCGCGAGCATCCCCTCAAATTCCCCGCCAAACGGAAATTCTACGCCGACCTGCTCGCCTACCTGCGCGCCCACTGTGATCCGGACCGGCCCCTCGCGCTCATGGGGGATTTCAACATCGCGCCGGTCGATCTCGATATCGGCATCGGCGAAGAAAACGCCAAACGCTGGCTGCGCACCGGCAAGACCAGCTTCCTGCCGGAAGAGCGGGAATGGTTCCAGGCGCTGCTCGACTGGGGCCTGCACGACAGCTTCCGCGAGCAAAACCCCGAGATCGACAACCGTTTCAGCTGGTTCGACTATCGCAGCCGGGGCTTCGAAAGCGAGCCGAAACGGGGGCTGCGCATCGACCACATCCTGCTCACCCGCCCCCTGATGGACCGCTGCCGCGCCACCGGCATCGACTACGACATCCGCGCCATGGCCAAACCCTCGGACCACTGCCCGGTCTGGGCCGAGATCGACATCGCCGATTTGTAACCATTCGCCTGCCCCGAGGTTCCCCCGTGCCGGAAAACGTCCTCCTCGCCTTTGGCCTGACCCTCTTCGCCGGCCTTTCCACCGGCGTGGGGAGCGCCATCGCCTTTTTCGCCAAGCAGACCAACACCCGCTTTCTCTCCCTGAGCCTCGGCTTTTCCGCCGGGGTGATGATCTATGTCTCGCTGGTGGAAATCCTCGCCAAGGCCCGCATCGCCCTGGAAAACTCCTGCGGCGCGCGTCCCGGGGCCTGGCTGACGGTGGCCGCCTTTTTCTCCGGCATCCTCCTCATCGGCCTCATCGACAAACTCATCCCCTCGATCGAGAACCCCCACGAAATCAAGGGGGTCGAAGAGATGAGCGAGCGCCCGAGCGAGCGCGAGCGCAAGCTGCTGCGCATGGGGCTCTTCACCGCGCTGGCCATCGGCATCCACAATTTTCCCGAGGGTCTGGCAACCTTCGCCGCCGCCCTGGCCGACCCGACGGTGGGTGTTTCCATCGCCTTGGCCGTCGCCATCCACAACATCCCCGAGGGCATCTCCGTCTCGGTCCCCATCTATTACGCCACCGGCAGCAAACGCAAGGCCTTCTACTACTCCTTCCTCTCCGGCCTCTCCGAACCGGTTGGCGCCCTCGTCGGCTACGTACTGCTCTACCGCTTTTTCGACGAAATGGTCTTCGGCCTGCTCTTCGCCCTGGTCGCCGGCATCATGGTCTTCATCTC
>CALJLX010000493.1 GCA_937982495.1 uncultured Desulfuromonas sp. | reverse complement strand
GGAAGGCAACGATCCGACCCACACCACCACCGCCCAGCTGGCTTTCGAGTTCTGATCTTTCCCCACCCCGCGCAATCCCATCCCCCGCTCCTCTTCCGGCGCGGGGGATTTTTCTTTCCGACAACATCCCTTCGACCATACGGCAGTGAAGGAACCTTCTTGGATTAATTGGCCGAATTATTGCTTTATCGGTAATCATTGCAATATGACTCGTTATTTAAACACCTTTTTGTTCTTCCCCATGACAAAACGGGAGCGGTTGTGTCAAAAGAACTGATCATCAAATTCCTCAACGGCAGCGAATGCCGGGGGCATCTCTTCCAGCCCTTCGACCCCGAAGGCGCCGGCGTGGAAATCTTCCGACCGGGGGACGACCGCCCGGTACCCTACCCTTTTGAAGCCATTTGTTTTATCAAACTCTTCGACGACCCCGGAAAAGACGTGCGCGGCACCAGTGTCGTCGAGGATCTGCGCACCGCCACCGGCGAGTCCTTCCGCCTGCTGGTCAATCGGGAGGAACGTTTCAGCAAGGGGGTCTTCGCCTATCCGGAGCAGCCCCGGGCGGACTTCAGCCGCATCTTCTTCACCCGCCGGGGACTCAACATCAAACGCCTGGATCGACCCCTCGGAGAGGTGCTGCTCCAGCAGGGGGCGGTGGATGAAAATACCCTGCACTCCGCCCTGGAGTTTCAGGAGCAGCTACGTAAACGCCGCCTGGGTGAATTGCTTCGCGAACAGGGCAATCTCACCCAAGAAACGGTCGAAACCGCCCTGGCCATCGCCGGAAAGAGCGGGCATCATCCCACCCACTATCGCGTCGGCGACATTCTCATCGACGCCGGGTTGGTGACGCGCAAGCAGGTGGAGGAAGTCCGCGCCCGCCAGGACTCGGAAAAACATAAGCGGCTCGGCACGATCATGGTCGAACGGGGCTGGATCACCGAGGATCAGTTGCTGCACGCCCTGGCGCGGAAATTCGGCCTGCGGGTCATTGATCTCGACGAGATCCAGATCGCCCCCGAAGTGATGCGTCTCATCTCCCGCGATCTCGTCGAACGCATGCAGGTGTTGCCCATCGAAGCGACGGAAAACCGACTCGTGGTGGCGACCTCCACTCCGACCGATCCAACCATCGGGGAAAATCTCCATTTCGCCACCAATCGGCGCATCGAACTGGTGGTCGCCAGCCCGCGCAAGATCGAGGAGCGCATCAACCAGCTCTTCTACGAATCGGATGAAAAGGTCGAGGAACTGATTCAGGATCTCGATGACCTGGACGTCGAGGTGGTGGAGGAAAAGGAGCAGGAGCGCATCACCGAAACGGACTCCAAGGTCATCAACCTGGTCAACAAGATCCTCCTCGACGGCTTTCGCAAGGGGGTCTCCGATATCCATTTCGAACCGGAGATGGGACCGTTGCCCTTGATCGTCCGTTACCGCAAGGACGGCGAGTGTTTTACCGCGCACAAGATCGCCGCCCAGTACAAAGCGGCCATCCTCAGCCGCATCAAGATCATCGCCCGCCTCGATATCGCCGAACGACGACGCCCCCAATCGGGCAAAATCCTGCTCAAGCAGGGCAAGGAACGGATCGAATACCGGGTCGAAATCACCCCGACCATCGGCGGCCAGGAAGACGCGGTGCTGCGGATTCTCAACGCCTCGCGCATCCTTTCCCTGGAGCAGCTCGGGGTCTCTCAACGCAACCACGACCGGTTCCGTGCCCTGATCAAGAAACCTTACGGCATCATCCTCTGCGTCGGCCCGACCGGCTCGGGGAAAACCACCACCCTGCACTCGGCCATCGCCGAGATCAACACCGGCAACCGCAAGATCTGGACCGCCGAGGACCCGGTGGAAATCACCCAGCGCGGCCTGCGTCAGGTGCAGGTCAACACCAAGATCGGCTTCACCTTCGAGGAGGCGCTGCGCTCCTTCCTCCGCGCCGATCCCGACGTCATCATGATCGGCGAGATGCGCGACGTGATCACCGCCAAGGCCGCCATCGCCGCCTCGCTGACCGGGCATCTGGTCTTTTCCACCCTGCACACCAACAACGCCCCGGAAACCATCGTCCGGCTGATCGAAATGGGGGAGGATCCCATCAATTTCGCCGACGCCATGCTCGGCATCATCGCCCAACGCCTGGTACGCCGTCTCTGCGCCCAGTGCAAGGTGCCCTATCACCCCAGCCGCGAGGAATACGAGCAGCTGGTCGCATCCTACGGGGCGGCACACTACGAGCGCCACGGCATGCCCGCCTACGACGACAAGCTGCTGCTGCAACGGGCCAAGGGCTGTCCGGCCTGCGACGGCTTCGGCTACAGCGGTCGCATCGCCATCCAGGAATTGCTGGTCAACTCCCCCGCCATCCGTCTCGCCATCCGTCAGCGCTCGGGGGCGGATCTTATCGAGCAGGTCGCCCGCGACGAAGGCATGGTGACCCTGCGCCAGGACGGCATCGAAAAGGTCTTCCACGGCATTACCGACTTCAATCAGGTCAATCTGGTCTGCCTCTGATCGTCATCATCGACATCCATGCAAACGGCAACGGGCCGGCTCCCTGTTGGGAACCGGCCCGTTGCCGTTTGCAGTTCACGCCCAGAAAGGGGCTTTTTTATCAACCGAGGAGCACGAGCAGATCGCCCTGCTGCACCTGATCTCCCTCCTTGAAGATGACTTCCTTGACCACACCGTCTTCCTTGGCCTTGACGTTGGTCTCCATCTTCATCGCCTCGGTGGAAAGGAGGGTTTCGCCGGCCTTGACCTCCTGTCCGACGCTCACCAGCAGCTTGAAGATCTTGCCCGGCATCGGCGCGCCGACCTGCTTGGCGTCGTCGGGATCGGCCTTGCGGTGCTCGGCGACATCGGATTCGACGGCGAGATCCTTGACCATCACCTGACGGGGCTCGCCGTTGAGCTCGAAATAGATGTGGCGAGTACCGTCGGGGTGGAGATTGCCGACGGCGTTGAGCTTGATGATCAAGGTCTTGCCCGACTCGATCTCGAAGGTCGTTTCATCCCCCACTTCCAGCCCGTAGAAGAAGACCGGGGTGGGAACCTTGGACAGATCGCTGTATTCCTGACGTTCGCGATCGAAGGTCTCGAAGACGCCGGGATAGAGGACCGCCGAAAGCACTTCCCGCTCGCTGATGGGATGGCCGAGCTTTTTCTCCACTTCGGCCTTCTTGGCGGCGAAATCGACCGGTTCCAGCAGTTCGCCGGGACGGCAGGTCAGGGGTTTCTCGTCCTTGAGAATGATCTTCTGCAACTCCGGCGGGAAGCCGCCGACGGGCTGGCCGATCATCCCCTTGAAGAAGTCGATGACCCCCTGCGGGAAGGTGTAGTCCATCCCCCGCGCGAAAACATCCTCCGGCTCCAGGTTGTTCTGGATCATGAACATGGCCATGTCGCCGACGATTTTCGACGAGGGCGTGACCTTGATCACGTCGCCGAACATGTCGTTGACCTTGCGGTACATCTCCTTGCACTCTTCCCAGCGGTGGCCGAGCCCCAGGCCTTCGACCTGCGGCTTGTAATTGGAGTACTGGCCGCCGGGGATTTCGTGATGATAGACCTGGGCGGTGCCGCTGCGCAGCTCCGACTCGAAGGGGGCGTAGTAGGTGCGTACCGTCTCCCAGTAGTTGGCCAGCTGCTGAATCCCCTGCTGGTCGAGACGGGGATCCCAGATCGTTCCTTCCAGGGCGGACAGCAGGGCGTTCATGTTCGGCTGGGCGGTCAGGCCCGAAACCGAGGAGAGCGCCG
>CALJLX010000492.1 GCA_937982495.1 uncultured Desulfuromonas sp. | reverse complement strand
GCAGGAGCGTCGCAAGCTGGCCATCGTCACCAACAAGCCCGCCGCCTTCACCCGGCCCCTGCTCGACGGCCTCGGCCTGACCCGCTACTTTCCGGTGGTGATCGGCGGCGATTCCTGCGCCGAGAAAAAACCCCATCCCGAGCCGGTGCGCGAGGCGCTGCGCCGACTCGGCGCCAAGGCCGAAACGGCGGTGATGATCGGCGACCACCACACCGACCTGCGCGCCGGGGCGGCGGGGGGGCTGCGCACCTGCTTCTGCGCCTGGGGGCTGGGGCATCACGGCGACTGTCCCTACGACGACCTGGCGGCGACTCCCGCCGACCTCGCCCGGCTCTATCCCGGAGCCTCGCCGTGACCGCCAAGCCCCTGACCCTGCGGGAGATTTCCCTCTTCTTCTTTCCCCTGCTGCTCAACGTGCAGATGATGAGTGTCTCCCACTCGATCATCAACGCCGGCCTGGCGCGGGACGCGGATTTCGTCACCGCCTTGGCCGCCTTCGCCGTGGCCATGGCCCTGCACGGCCTGCTCGCCTCCGCCTCCTACCAGAACCACACCATCACCATCGCCATGGTGCGTGGCCGCCGCTCCCTGCGCGGCACCGTCATCTTCGTCGTCCTGGTGGCGAGCCTGGTCTCGCTGCTCTTGGCCACCGTCGCCTTCACCCCCGTTGGCGACTTCGTCCTCGGCCGCCTGCTCGGCGTCTCCGGCGAGATCGCCCGCCACGCCAAGGCGGTACTGGGCATTCTCGTCTTTCTCCCCTTCCTCACCGGCTTTCGCGGTTTCTTCCAGGGGCTGGTCATGCAGGCCCGTCATACCGCCCTGGTCTCCCTGGCGACCATCGTCCGGGTCGTCGCCCTGCTCGGCTTTCTCGCCCTCGGCCGCCGCTGGTTTTCCGGCGCCGAACTCGGCGCCTTCGCCCTGCTCGCCTGCATCGTCATCGAAACCGCGCTGATGGGAGCCTTCGCCTGGCACTGCCGCATCCATCACGAAGGGGGCGCCGACGAGCGGGGGGCGCTGGAAATCCTGAAATTCTCCTTCCCGCTGGCCTACGCCTCGTGCCTGCAACAAAGTGTGCCGCTCTTGATCAACGCCATCATCGGCCGCCTCCCCGACGGCGCCCTGGCGTTGGCCTCCTTCGGCGTCATTCGCGGCTTCATCTTCCTCCTCGCCGGGCCGATGCGCAACCTGCTCCAGGCCTATCAGACGATGGTCAAGAACGATGCCGACTACCGGGTGCTGGTGCGCTTCTTCCGCTGGGTCGGCGGCGCCCTCGCCGTCGTCACCATCCTCATCGCCTTCCCCCTGAGCGGCCCGGTCCTCGGCGCCCTCATGGGCCTCGACGCCGCCACCCGCGCCTACATTGCCCTGCCGTTGGCGGCCTGCGCCCTCTACTGCTACCTCTACGGCGCCGTCAGCCTGCTGCGCGGCTGGTTCACCAACGAAGACCGCACCACCGAACTCGGCCGCTCGGTGGTCTACAAAGTGCTCTTCCTCGGCCTCTGCTGGGGCGCGTTTCTGCTCCTGCCCCTGCCCGTCCCCGGTGTCGCCGTCGCCGTCTTCCTGCTCATGGCCGCCGAAATCTGCGAAGCCTGGTACCTGCACCACCGCCGCCGGCGACTGCGCCGCGCCGCCCTCGCCGTTGCCTGAACGCCGCCTGCGGCGTACAATGGATTAAAAGGAGCGCGCCATGGACAAAAAACACCCCTGCCCCGACTGCAAGATGTGCC
>CALJLX010000491.1 GCA_937982495.1 uncultured Desulfuromonas sp. | reverse complement strand
CCGATGTCGATTATGAGCTTTTCACCCTACTGGCCGGCCATGCGGCGACCGCTATTTTTTCCTCCCGGCTCTATTCCGAGTCGGAAAGGAAGCTCACAACGATCCAAGGTTTTATCAACCTGCTGACGAAATGAGGCGGGGGAGGGAAGATCCTGTGGAAAACAAGCGTGTTCTTATCGTGGATGATTCACCCACCATGCGGCAGTTGTTGGCCTTCGCCCTCAAACGCTTGCCGGGGGTGTCGATCGCCGAAGCGGCAAATGGGGTCGACGGCCTCAAGAAAATTACCGGCGAACGCTTCGATCTGATTTTTACCGACATCAACATGCCGGTCATGGATGGTCTCAAACTGGTCGGCTTGGTGCGCAAAGACCCGGCCTTGAACGACATTCCCATCGTGGTGATCTCCACCGAAGGGGCCGAGGAGGATCGCAACCGGGCCTTCGCCCTGGGCGCCAACGATTACATCACCAAACCGGTGCAGTCCCCACAGGTCCAGGAAGTCGCCCGTCGGCTGCTGGTGCTCAAGTAGAGTTTCCATGGGCGCCGGCGATTCCTTGCAGCGCGGGGTTGACAATTCCCATATGGATTATGTTAAATAGTCCATTGCGTAAAACGCGATGATTTCATTTTTCCTAAATGTCAGGAGGCAGTTTTGGCTAAAGAAGAAGCGATTGAAGTTGAAGGGGAGGTCATCGAGCCCCTTCCCAATGCCATGTTCCGGGTCAAACTGGATAACGGGCATGTTGTGCTGGCGCACATTTCCGGAAAAATGCGCAAGTTTTATATTCGCATTTTGCCCGGCGACCGGGTAACGATCGAACTTTCCCCCTATGACCTGACCCGCGGTCGCATCACCTATCGGGAAAAGTAGGCTTTTAGCGACGAGCGCGAGCCGTTGTAAAAGAATCCATGCAAAGGGCCGACATCCCGCGATGTTTTTTTAAGGCCTTGTGACAGAATACCGGCGATTGCCGGTATTCATGTTTATGAAACCGATGGCCTATCCGGGCCGTGGAGGATATATGCAAGAACGTTACAATGCCGCCGCCATCGAAGAAAAATGGCAGAATCGCTGGGATGCCGAAGAGACCTTCAAGGTCACGGAGGATCCCTCCCGGGAAAAGTTCTATCTGCTGGAAATGTTCCCCTATCCCTCGGGACGCATTCATATGGGGCATGTGCGCAACTACTCCATCGGTGACGTGGTGGCCCGTTTCAAACGTCTTCAGGGCTTTAATGTTCTGCATCCCATGGGTTGGGACGCCTTCGGCATGCCGGCGGAAAACGCCGCGATCAATCACGGCATCCATCCCGCCAAATGGACCTTCGAGAATATCGCCAGCATGAAGATCCAGCTGAAAAAGATGGGACTTTCCTACGACTGGGCTCGGGAGTTGGCGACCTGCGATCCCGCCTATTACCGCTGGGAGCAACTGGTCTTTCTGCGGATGCTGGAGAAGGGCCTGGCCTACAAGAAAAGCTCCTCGGTGAACTGGTGCCCCTCCTGCCAAACGGTTCTGGCCAACGAGCAGGTGGAGGATGATTGCTGCTGGCGCTGCGACAGCGAAGTGGTCGCCAAGGAACTGGAGCAGTGGTTCTTCCGCATCACCAATTATGCCCAGGAACTCCTCGACGAAACCTACAATCTTCCCGGCTGGCCCGAACCGGTGCTGATCATGCAGCGCAACTGGATCGGTCGCAGTATCGGTTGCGAGATCGACTTCCCCATCGACGGGCGCGAGCAGTCGATTCGTGTCTTCACCACCCGCCAGGATACCCTCTTCGGTGCCACCTTCATGAGCCTGGCACCGGAACATCCGCTGGCGTTGGAACTGACCACGGTCGAGCAGCGTCCCCTCGTCGAAACGTTTATCGCCAAGGTCAAGAAACAGGACAAACTCAAACGCACCAGCGACGACCAGGAAAAAGAAGGGGTCTTTACCGGCAGCTACTGCCTGAACCCGGTAACGGGGCGCAAGATGCCGGTCTTTTTGGCCAATTTTGTCTTGATGGAGTACGGCACCGGCGCCGTCATGGCGGTGCCGACTCACGACCAGCGGGATTTCGAATTCGCGCGCAAGTACCAGCTGCCGCTAGTGGTGGTTATCCAGCCGGAAGGCGAGCTCCTCGATCCGGAAACCATGGCGGGCGCCTGGACCGGCCCCGGTTGCATGGTCAACTCGGCGGAGTTCAACGGCCTCTCCAACGAAGAGGCCAAGGAGAAGATCGCCGAATCCTTGACGGAGCGGGGGATCGGTCAAAAGACGATCAATTACCGCCTGCGCGACTGGGGAGTTTCCCGCCAGAGATATTGGGGGACGCCGATCCCGGTGATCTATTGCGATCACTGCGGCATGGTGCCGGTTCCGGAAAAGGATCTGCCCGTGGTGCTGCCGACCGACGTCGCTTTCACCGGTGAGGGGGGCAGCCCGCTGGCCCAATCCGAGGCCTTCGTCAAGACCCCTTGCCCCGTATGCGGTAAAGCGGCCCGGCGGGAAACGGACACCTTCGACACCTTTGTGGAAAGTTCCTGGTATTTCGCCCGTTATGCCTGCCCGAACCACGACGCGGGGCCGCTCGATGCCGATGCCGTCAACTACTGGTTGCCCGTCGACCAGTATATCGGCGGTGTCGAGCACGCGGTCATGCACCTGCTCTATGCCCGCTTTTTCACGAAAGTGCTGCGCGATCTTGGCCTGATGGAGGTCGGCGAGCCTTTCACCAACCTGCTGACCCAGGGGATGGTCTGCATGGAGACCCGCTCCTGTCCCGAGCACGGCTGGCTCTATCCCGAGGAAGTGGTCGACGGCCGCTGCTCCCGCTGTCAGGCGGAAACGGTGCTGGGTCGCAACGAAAAGATGAGCAAGTCGAAGAAAAACGTCATCGATCCGGACCATCTCATCGCCCGCTACGGCGCCGATACGGCTCGGCTCTTTTCCCTGTTCGCCGCTCCGCCGGAAAAGGATCTGGAATGGAACGAGCAGGGGGTGGAAGGCTGTTTCCGTTTCATCGGCCGGGTCTGGCGCCTGATCTATGAAAATCTGGGATTGATTCAGGGCGTTTCCCTGCCGACCTCGGCCGAAGGAGCGGCTCGCGACCTGCGCCGGGTCACCCATCGGACCATCAAAAAGGTCACCGAGGATATCGACGGGCGCTTCCATTTCAATACCGCCATTGCCGCCGTCATGGAACTGGTCAACGCCATCTCCGCCTTCGAGGGTAAGGCCGAGGCGCCGGCGGTGATGCGCGAAGCCCTGGAGACAACGGTCCGTCTGCTCACTCCCTTCGTTCCCCATGTCGCCGAGGAGTTGTGGAACTGTCTCGGTCACGGCGAGGGGATCGAACGCCAGGGTTGGCCGACCTGGGATGAAAACGCTCTGATCGAAGATGAGAAATCGATCGTCGTACAGGTCAACGGCAAGGTCCGCGGTAAAGTCACGGTGCCGGCCGACGCTTCCGATGACGCGATCCGTCAAGCGGCCCTGAACGAGCCGAATGTCGCCCGTTTCCTCGCCGAGCAGACGGTGCGCAAGGTCATTCTGGTTCCCGGCCGTCTCGTCAATATCGTGGTGTCCCGATGAAACGTCTCGGTGCCTTTTGGTTACTGTTGCTTCTCCTGGCGGGTTGTGGCTACACTCCCCGGGGCCTCAGTCCCGGGATCGGCGTGAGTACGCTCTATATCCAGCCTCTCGGCAATCGCACGGCGGAGCCTTTTCTCGACAGCATGCTGACCAACGACCTGATCATGTGGTTCAGTCGCGACCGGCAGTTGCGCTTGGTTGCCAGTGCCAAGGAGGCGGAAGCCGTGCTCAGTGGCGATGTTGCTTCCTACAGCCGGACCT
>CALJLX010000490.1 GCA_937982495.1 uncultured Desulfuromonas sp. | reverse complement strand
CCGAGGCGTGGTTGTCGAGCACCCCGGCCAGATACTGGGGCTGGTTGGCGACGATACCGACGGACATGCCGCCGAAACGAGCGAAACCGACGACCAGATTGGGCGCGAAATCCGGTTGGATTTCGAGAAAATTCCCGTCGTCGATCACGTTAAGAATAATCTCCTTCATGTCGTAGGGCTGGTTGGGGTTTTCCGGCAGCACGCCGTTGAGATAGGGAATTTCCCGGTCGGGGGGATCGTCCGTTTCCAAGCGCGGCGGCGATTCCAGATTGTTCTGCGGCATGAAGGAAAAAAGTTCGCGCAGAAAAGCGATGGCCTGTTCCTCGCTCTCGGCGGCGAGATGCGCCACGCCGCTCTTGGCCGTATGCACGGCCGCCCCGCCGAGAGCCTCCTCGTCCACGTCCTCGTGGGTCACCGCCTTGACCACCTTGGGTCCGGTGAGGAACATGTAGCTGTTGTTCCGGACCATCACCGTGAAATCGGTGAGCGCCGGGGAATAGACCGCGCCGCCGGCGCAGGGGCCGAAGATTCCCGACAACTGGGGGATGACCCCGGAGGCGCGCACGTTGCGCAGGAAAATATCGGCGTAGCCCGCCAGGCTCTCGATCCCCTCCTGGATGCGCGCCCCTCCCGAGTCGTTGAGGCCGATGAGCGGCGCGCCGTTCTGCACCGCCAGATCCATGACCTTGCAGATCTTCTCGGCGAAGGTTTCCGACAAAGAGCCGCCGAGGACGGTGAAATCCTGGGAGAAGACATAGACCAGGCGGCCGTCGATGGTGCCGTAGCCGGTCACCACGCCGTCGCCGGGCACCTGGGATTTCTGCATGTCAAAATGGTGACAGCGGTGGGTCTTGAACATGTCAAATTCTTCAAAACTTCCTTCGTCGAGAAGGAGCGCCAACCGTTCCCGGGCGGTGCGCCGCCCCTGGCCGTGCTGTTTCCTGATCCTCTCGGCGCCTCCCCCCTGCATCGCCTGCTGACGCATCAGTAAGAGATGATTGATTTTTTCTTCCATCGTTTGAGCCATGGCCGTAATCCTTCACATGTGAGGCGCGTTTACGCGATCAACCGTTGTAATAGATCTGATACAGGGTCTCGTGGCCGAGAATCCGGTCGACCTGGGACTGCAAGTCGATACGCTGCTCGTTGCGCAGCCACTGATTCCAGTTTTCCAGGGACTTCCAGGTGCTGATGACCAGATTTTCCTCGGGATCGTCGTAGTTGACCAGGGTTTCGCCGGAGATGTAGCCGACCTGGGCGTTGGCCACGGCCCGCATCTGCAACAGCAAGGGGCGGATTTCGTTCTGTTTTTCCTTAGGCACGCGCCTGACGATGATGATCTTGACGGCCATGGGCTCCTCCAGCGAAGGGAAAGAGAATGTATGGTAAGAACGACCCTTTTTCGCACAAATTAACCGGCTGCAATCTTCATACCCGGCTTTAAAAAAAACGGGACACCCCCGCCAACAGCAACGGCGAGGCATGCCCCTGAGTCTCCGAGCCGTCCGTCGTCAGCGGGCGACCACGTCGAATTCCACCCGGTTGCCGGAAGCCTCTTTCTCCTTCGGCTGTTTATTGATGTCCGGACGGGTCTGGAAAAGGCGATCCGCCGGCAGCCCGCCGGGACCGGTCAGGTAGTTCACCACCGCCGCCATGCGCGCCTGGGCCAGGGCCTGCAACTGGGGCGGCCCGACCTCGATATTGGCCAAGATCAGTTTTTCCATCTCCTCCGCCGGCAGACTCTTGTTCAACCCCAGCACATTGCGGGGTTTGGGAAAGTCGGCCTGGTCGTAGACCTCTTCCAGATAGCGTTCCCGCTCTTCCGGCAAAATCTCCACGTTCGCCTCGGTCTGTCCCGGCAAATTCTCTTTTTCGTCGACCAGTTCGAGAAATTTCGCCTTGCGCAGCCCCTGTTCCAGAAGCTCCTTGCGATAGCCCTCGGGGTCTTTTTCAGCATCGACGAAACCGGCGAGGTCCAGCCGCAACGCCGGCCGGTCCTTGAGCATGGCCGCCAGGGTGTCAAGCTTGTTTCGTTCATCCGGTAGCAGTTCCGAGCTGCCGAAGGGAAAGACCGCCGCCGTGATCTCCTCGCCGCCCCCGCCGAAAGCCGATTGCAGTAGGGAGAGGGGCGAGGTCGCCGCCTTGATCATGAGGTTTTTCAGCACCGT
>CALJLX010000489.1 GCA_937982495.1 uncultured Desulfuromonas sp. | reverse complement strand
CCACCGAGATCTACACTCTTTCCCTACACGACGCTCTTCCGATCTATTCGGAATGGCCGAGAAAGAGGTAGCCGCCGGGGAGGAGGTGGCGGCAGAACTTGCGCACCAGCCGCTCCTGGGTTTCCCGGTCGAAATAGATGATGACGTTGCGGCAGAAGATGACGTCCTGCAACTCGCGCAGACCGAACTCCTCGTCCATGAAGTTGAGCCGGCCGAAGTTGACCATGGCCCGCTGTTCGGGGGCGATACGGACGATGGGATTGTCCCGGTCCTTGCTTTTCAGCAGGTATTTGCGCCGCGCCGCCGGCGGGACTGGAGTGATGCGATCCTGATGATAGACGGCGCGCCGGGCGATGTCGAGCACCCGGTTGGAAATATCCGTGGCGAGAATCTGCGGGCGCAGGCCCAGTTGGGGATGCTGTTCGCGGAAATCGCTCAGGACCATGGCCAGGGTGTAGGGCTCTTCGCCGGAGGAGCAGCCGGCGCTCCAGATCTTCAGCTTGCCGCGCTCGGCGGTGCCGATTTTCAGCAGTTCGGGAATGGCCGTCTGGGTGAGGTAGGTAAAATGGTTCGGTTCGCGGAAGAAGTCGGTCTTGTTGGTGGTCACCGCGTTGGTCAGATGGACCATCTCGTTTTCCCGCCCCTGGGGACTGAAGAGATAGTCGCAGTAAGCGCCGTAGCCGTCGAGCTTGAGGGCGCGCAGGCGCTTGGCCAGTCGCCCTTCGAGCATGGTCGTCTTGCTCGCCGGCATCTTGATGCCCAGCTCTTCGTAGATGAAACGGCTCAGGCGCTGAAAATCCTTGGGATGCAGGCTCATGGTCCCTCGATGGTTGGACCGTAGGGGCGACGCATGCGTCGCCCCTACGATTCATTGCGATAGCGCTATATCAGAACTTCTCGAAATCGTCATCGAGCTTGTCGCGCCCGGTGTTCATGTCGAGCAACAAACCACCGGATTCGGCCTTGGTCTTGGTCTTGCCGGCGGCTACCCGGGCGACGGCCGCGGGCTTGCCCCGTTTCGCCGCGACCGGTTTGCGCGCGATGCCCGAGCCGCGCACGTCAACCTTGAAGAAGCCGATGGTCTCCTGCAGCTGCTCGGCCTGGCTCGACAGTTCCTCGGAGGTCGAGGCCATCTCCTCGGACGCCGAGGCGTTCTGCTGAATAACCTGGTCGAGCTGCTGGATCGCCTGATTCACCTGCTCGGCGCCGGTGTCCTGTTCCTTGCTGGCGGCGGAAATCTCCTGCACCAGTTCGGCGGTGCGCTGGATGTCCGGCACCATCCGCGCCAGCATCTCCCCGGCCTTCTCGGCGATATCCACGCTCCGGCCCGAAAGCTCGCCGATCTCGCCGGCGGCGTTCTGGCTGCGCTCGGCCAGCTTGCGCACCTCGGCGGCAACCACCGCGAAGCCCTTGCCGTGCTCCCCGGCCCGCGCCGCTTCGATGGCCGCGTTCAGGGCGAGCAGGTTGGTCTGCCGGGCGATCTCCTCGATGATGTTGATCTTCTCGGCGATCTGCTTCATCGCGCCGACCGTCTCCGCCACCGCCTGACCGCCTTCCTTCGCATCCTGGGCGCTCTTGATGGCGATCTTCTCGGTCTGCAGGGCGTTGTCGGCGTTCTGGCGGATGTTCGCCGCCATCTGTTCCATCGAGCTGCTCGCCTCTTCCGCCGCCGCCGCCTGTTCGGTGGAACCCTGGCTCATCTCCTCGGAGGAGGCGGAAAGCTGCTGACTGCCCG
>CALJLX010000488.1 GCA_937982495.1 uncultured Desulfuromonas sp. | reverse complement strand
TTGGCGGATTTCCATTTCGGCGGCCTGCATGCGTTCGCTGAGGATGCGCGCCAGGCTGATGAGGATGGCGTTGGTCACGTTCGGATGCTTCTTGGTCGCCTCCAGCAGGTCGGCGCGAAAGAGCCCGACCAGTTCGGTGTCTTCGAGAGTGCGGGCCGAGGCGGTTCGGCGGGCCGGGGCCAGCAGCGTCGCCTCGCCGAAGAAATCCCCGGGGCCGAGCACCGCCAGTTGTTCCCTCTGGCCGTCGGGATGACGGATGAAGATGGCGACGCGTCCCGAGCGGATGGCATACATGCCAGTACCCGGATCGCCCGCTTCGAAGATGGTTTCGGCCGGGGCGTAACGCCGTGCATGGACAAGGCCGGCGATGAAATTCATTTCCCGGCGGCCCAGATCGGCGAAGATCGCCAAGCCGCGCAAGAAGGAAATGAGGGAGTCGGCTTCCGACTTCTTGTGGAAAATGTTGCTCCAGAAGGGATTCACGGTCAACCTCCACAGGGTGGCGAAAATATTCGGCGATTATACCAGTCTCAAGGGATAAAACCAGAAAAAACCCCACTTCCCGACCTCTTGGACAATTCTCCCGGAGGCGTCGCCAAGGCGTTCACACCGCCGCAAAGGGGGGCGGCGCGGGGTGCGTTGACAGAAGATGGGCGCCTTGCTATGCTCACAGCAACTTTCGAGGAGAGCCCTGAATGAATCTTTATCGTTGCCGGATCTGCGGCGAGTCTTACATCGGTTCGGTTTGCCCCAGCCATTGCCCCTTCTGTGGGGCGCCCGGTAAGCATCTGGTGTCGGCGGAGGAGTACCGGCAGGTGCCGCTCGGTGAAATTTCCCGCAAGAGCCGGGAAAACCTCGAACGTGCCCTCGACCTGGCGGTCGGCAACGCGACCTTCTACCGGGGGGCCGCGCAGGTCGCCGATTGCGAGCGAGGGCGAGCGCTCTTTTCCGCCCTTTCCCGCATTGAGTCGGCTCACGCCGTTCTTTTCTGTCAGGTACTCGGCATTCCTCTGCCCGAGGAGCTTTCGGCTCCCGGCGAATGCTCGCCGTCGCACAAGGAGAATCTGGCCGAGGCGCAAAAACGCGAGGCCCGCGCCGTCCAGCTTTATACCCGGTTTATCGAGGACGCCGGCGAAGAGCGGGTCAAACAGTTGCTCACGGCCCTGGTCGAAATCGAGACCGGCCATCTCGGCCTGGCCGGGTGAACCGGTCCGCTCACAAAATGCACGTCAAGCCAGGCTTTGCCCTGGCTTTTTTCGTGGGGGCCTGCGGAGGACTCCGGTGCGGGATTTCGATCTGAAAAAAGTCCCCGACGCCCCGGGCGTCTATCTGATGAAAGGGGCGGACGGCGCGGTTCTCTATGTGGGCAAGGCGAAACGCCTACGCCAGCGCCTGCGCGGCTATTTTTCCGAAACCGGCGACGGGCGGGCGCAGATCCGTTTTCTCATGGCGCGCGTGCAAGAGATCGAAACGATCGTCACCGACACCGAAAAAGAAGCGCTGATCCTGGAAAATACCCTGATCAAGAAGCACCGTCCCCGCTACAACATCAACCTGCGGGATGACAAGACCTATGTTTCCCTGCGTCTCGATCCCCGGGAGGCCTTTCCCACGCTGGAAATCGTCCGCCAGGTGCGGCGTGACGGCGCCCTCTATTTCGGCCCCTTCGCCTCCTCTTCGGCGGTGCGCGAAACCCTCAAGGAAATCTACCGCATCTTTCCCCTGCGCCACTATCCCCTGGCCCGCTGCCGGGCGCGGGGCCGGCCCTGCCTCTTTTACCAGATCGGCCAATGCAGCGCCCCCTGTCACGGTTGCATCGACGCGGTCGCCTATGGCGAGCTGGTCGACGGGGTGACGGCGCTCCTCTCCGGGCGCGCGAGTGAAGTCCTCGACCGCCTGCGCCGGCGCATGCTGGCGGCTTCCGGCGAGATGCGCTTCGAGGAAGCGGCGCGCCTGCGCGACCAGATCCGCGCCATCGAGCAGACCGTGGAGCGGCAGAAGGTCGTGACCGTGGGCGGCGGGGATCGGGATGTTCTCGGCTGGCATCGGCAAGGGGGGGAGGTGGAGGTGGCCCTGCTCTTCGTGCGCCAGGGGCAGTTGCTCGCCCGGCGGGTCTTCGCCATCGACTGGAAGCTCGATGAGGATGAGTTGCTCGGCGCTTTTCTCCAGGAATATTACGGACGCGAGGTCGTCATCCCCGATCAGGTGCTGCTGCCGCGTCTGCCGGAAGGGGTGGACCTTCTGGCCGAGTGGCTGAGCGAGCGCAAAGGGCGCAAGGTCGAGGTGTTGGCGCCCCGGCGCGGGGCGTGGCGGGAACTGGTGGCCCTGGCCGAGCGCAACGCGCAGGAATCCTTCCGCGAACGGGGCAGCCGCCGCGAAGCGCGGGAGGCGGTGCTGGAGGGCATCCAACGCGCTCTGCAGCTGCGCCGTTTTCCGCGACGCATGGAATGTTACGACATCTCCAACGTGCAGGGGAGTTACAGCGTCGGTAGCCAGGTGGTGTCGCTCGACGGCGAACCGGCGCCGGCGGACTACCGCCAGTATCATATCCGCTCGGTGGAGGGCAGCGACGACTACGCCGCCCTCGCCGAGGTGTTGCGGCGGCGTCTGAGCCGGGGGCTGCGTGAAGATCTCCTGCCCGACTTCATTCTCATCGACGGCGGCAAGGGGCAGCTCGGGGTCTTGACCGCAGTCCTCGCCGAGACGGGTCTGGGCGAACGGATCGACTGCGCCGGTATCGCCAAGAGCCGGGTCCTCGCCAATGTCCGGGGGAAGGCGGTCGAGCGCAGCGAAGAGCGTTTTTTTCTTCCCGGGCGCAAGAATCCGGTACGTTTTCCCGCCGGTTCTCCCGAACTCTTCTTGCTCGAACGGCTGCGCGACGAGGCCCACCGTTTCGCCCTCGCGCAGCATCGCAAGCGGCGCGGCAAAGCGCTGTTGGGCTCGGTGCTCGAAGAGTTGCCCGGGATCGGACCGGCGCGGCGCAAGCTGCTGCTTAAGCACTTCGGCAGTCTCCGGCGACTGCGGGAGGCCCCGCTCGCCGCCCTCCTCGCTGTGCCGGGGCTTCCCGAGGAGTTGGCCCGTCGCCTCTATGCCGCGTTGCGCGAGGGGGCGCCGTCCACCGGCGAACAGAGTGACTGATCGAAAAAGCAAGGGCGGGACGATCCGAAGATCATCCCGCCCTTGCTTTATTGAGAACGTCGGATCGCTTTAACCGCAGGTTTCCGCGTGATCCGCGTCGGCGGCATTGTGGTCGAGGAAGAGGCGCAGGCTCTTCTTCTCGTCCTCGCTCAACTGCTGGAAAATTCCGGGCTGCCCGGGATGCTCGGTCTTTTTGAAGAAGCGCCGCCATTGCGCCCGGGTCTTCTCGGCGGGGCTCAGGGCTCCCCCCTCGCCGGATGCGGTATGGCAGGTCCTGCAGTTGTTTTGAAAAACCTCTTTGCCGACTTTGACGTTGGCCGCGGCCCCGGCCGTACCCAGGGAGAGAGAGAGAAGAAGGAGGGGGAGGAGGACAAGGCGAAGGGTACGGGTCATTTTGGGGCTCCTTTTGCGAAAATGAAGAACATCGGCAGGCTATGGATTTTGAAGAAAGCAAAAATCATGCCTTGTTCTTTTTTGGCCCGGTCCGGCCGTTTTCCCGCCAGGCGCCCGTTAAAAAGGGCATCGCGGTTTCCACGGGGGGCGTGGCGGCGGTCGTTGACTCAGATCCTTCGGCCAAGGTGCTGAATGAATCCCGCGATTTCGCTGGACTCGACTCCGGTCTGTTCTCTGTCGGCCGGCACCAGCCTTCGCGACTTGCAACCAAGGGGAGAATTGGGGGATGGGAACACGATGTCGGCATGGCCCCGGAGGTGGGTTTTTCGGGCTTTTTGGCCCGGATATTGCTGCAATAAGCCTGTTCATATGATTCGAGTCGAAACCTTGACGTCCGGGTTCGGTATTTCAGCAACAGACAGGGAGGATATCCGATGGCGACCCCGCAAAACCGTGGCGGCAGTTTACGAGGCAAGTTCCTGGGATTGACCCTTTTTTCGGCTTTGGTCTTCCTGGCGTGCGGCGGTATCGCCTATTATGCATTTTTTGTCACCCATGGGACGCTCCGGGATATCACCGAGAGTATCGTACCCCGTCTGGCGCTGGTCGATGAAGTGAATGCCAAGGTGAACGCGGCCCGCCGATTCGAGAAAGAGTTCTTCCTTTTCGCCGGGCTGGACCGGAAAAACGGCACCCCCTCCGAAAAGGCCGTCGCCAGCCATGAGCAACTGCGCGACTCCTATCAGGAGATCGGCCGGATGCTGGCCGAGCTGCAAACCCTGGAAGGGCGTGTGACCCAAGGCGCGCAGAGCTACGGGTTCGTGGATCGATCACGGGATGGGCGGCAGTTTCTCAAGCGCATTGAGACGGCGCTGCTCCAGGCGCTGCAAAGGCTCTCCCCTCTGGCGGAAGAAGTTCTGGGAGGTCGTTCCTTTCTGGAGGCGGCCGAGGCCTATGGCGCCTATCAGGACCAGGCCCAGGATCTGGAGGTCGCTACCCTCGGCTTTCGCGAAAAACTTCTTGAAACCTTGGCCGAAGAGCAGGCCCGGGTCGAACGCTTCCGCGCGACCATGATCCTGGCGCTGCCGGGAGCGGTGGCCGCTGCCCTGTTTCTCGCTCTCGCCATGGCGCTGCTCGTCTCGCGCCGGCTGGATGCCGTCCTGCAACGGCTGACCGCCGGCATTCAGGCCGTCGGCAAGGGGGAACGGGAGATGGTGGAGGTTGCCGACGGCGGGGCTTTCGCTCCCGTCGCCGAAAGTTTCAACGACACCATGGCCCAGCTCAAGCGCTATGTCCAGACCGACCAGGAGCGGCAGATGACCGAGCAGAACCTGATCGGTTTCCTTGAAGTCGTCAGCGAAGCGGCCGACGGCGACCTGACGGTCAAGGCGCCGGTGACCGCCGACGCTTTCGGCTCGATCGCGGACGCCTATAACCTGATGGTGGAGAGCCTCGGCGAACTGATGAGCGAGACCCGCCGGCGGGCCGTCGAGGTCGGCAGCGAAACCCATAACCTGCTGCGGATCTTCCGCGATATGGAAGCGGGCGCCGAGGCCCAGGCCGGGAAGGTGCGGGAAGCGACGGCGGCGGTCAACCAGACCTCCGATGCCACTCAGGAGATCGCCAACAAGGCGCTCCTGGCCCAGGAGGCGTCGTTGCGGGTGGACCAGGCGACCGGACAGGGGAATGAGCTGGTCAACCGGAACATCGAGGGCATGCAGCTGATCCGCGTGACCGTGCAGGCCATCAATAAAAAGATGAAATCCCTCTCCGAGCGACTGCTCGAAGTCGGCACGATTTCGGAGCTGATCTCCGAAATCGCCACCCGTACCACCATACTGGCCATGAACGCCTCGATCGAGGCATCCCGGGCGGGGGAACAGGGACGGGGCTTTCTGGTCATTTCCGACGAAATCAAGAAGCTCGCCGACAAGTCCTCCGAAGCGACCAAGCAGATCGGCGGGATCATCAAGGCCATTCAGACCGAGGCCGGCGAAGTCACTTCCGCTCTTGAAGAAGAGACCCGAACGGTCGAGGAGCAGACCCGCCTGGCCAAGGATACCGGCGAGTCCTTCGCCCGCATCGAGGAAGCCATCGGCGGTTCCAAGGCGGTGGTCGAGGAAATCACCCTTCTTTCCGAAAACCAGCGCAGCCTCACCAACGAGGCCGTGGGCTTTATGGAAGCGGTGTCGAGCCTGTCCTTGACCACCGGGGTCATGGTCAAGGATTCGGCGCATATCACCGAGGGACTCAACGCTCTGTCGGAAAACCTGCTGGCGGCCCTGGCCCAGTTCCGACTGCCGGGCGAGGACGATAATCTGGAAGAGATCATGGATGACGATTCGGTCGTCGATCTGCTCGAACCGGTCGAAGCCGACGCCCCGGGAGAGGGCGCGGAAGAGGATGAGCTGATCGATTTCGATGCCGCCCCCGGCGAGTCCTTCGATCTGACGGGGTCGCGCTGAACCGGATTGTTCTCCGGAGACTCCTCCGTGAATAAAAAACGCCGGCCCCTTTCATGGGACCGGCGTTTTTTATTGAAGCGTGGCTCGGTTCGGGAAACCTGGGACGACTCAGTGGACGGTGGCGCCGGCGAGATGCCGGCGGACGGTGGCGACCAGGCTTTCCTCTTCGAAGGGTTTGACCAGGTAGTCGCGGGCGCCGAGGGCCAAGGCTTTGTCGCGGTGGGCCTGCCCGGCCCGCGAGGAAAGCACCAGGGTCGGGATGCTTTCCAGCAGGTTCCGCCGACCGAGTTCGCCGAGCAGTTCGTAGCCGTGCATGACCGGCATTTCCAGGTCGGTGAGGATGAGATCGACCGGAGTTCGCTCCAGTTCGGCGAGGGCTTCCTGTCCTTGGGTCGCGGTCACCACCTCGAAACCGTGGGCGCGCAGGATCATGGTGGCGAACTTGCGCACGCTGAGGGAATCGTCGACCACCAGAATCCGGAGTGCTTCGTCCTTGGCCGGCATTTCCGCCGGCGCGGCGTCGGTGCCGATGAGGGTTTCCCGGTCGAGGAGCCGGGCCGGATTGACCACCAGGCGCAGGGAGCCGTCGCCGGCGATGCTCGAACCGGCCAGGTGCGGCATCCCTTGCAGGAAGGGGCCGAAGGGCTTGATGACGGTATCTTCCTGGCTGATGATGGCATCGACCAACAGGGCCAGATTCTGGCCTGAGGCCTGCACGACGATGGCGAAGCGCTGCTGGGGCTGTCCCGGTTCGGCGACGGTCGCCGGCAGCCGGAAAACATTTCGCAGATGGATGACGGGAATCGTCAATTCCCGGTGGTTCAGTTCGGTGGGCGGATCTTCGGCGGGGGGGAGATGGACAATTTCCTCCACCAGGTTGGTCGGGATGACAAAAGGCTGGTTCCCGCAGCGGAACTGGATGACGTTGATGATGATCAGCGACAACGGCAGGGTGAGGCGGATGCTGGTGCCGTGCCCCGGGTCGCTGAGGATGTTGATG
>CALJLX010000487.1 GCA_937982495.1 uncultured Desulfuromonas sp. | reverse complement strand
CGATCAGCCACGCCCAACCCGAGCCGAAACGGGTCGCGCCGGCCTGGTTGAACTGCTTTTTCAGCTCATCGAGGGAACCGAAGGCCTGGGTGATCGCCGCGGTCAGCTCCGCCGAGGGGGAACCGCCGGTTCCGGCGGGGGCCATGATCTTCCAGAAGAAGTCGTGATTGTAATGACCGCCGCCATTGTTGCGCACCGCCGGGTTGAAGGCGGAGATTTTCGCCATCATGCTTTCCGGCGACATCCCTTCCAGTTCGGGAAAGGTCTTGACCTGGGCGTTGAGGTTGTTGACATAGCCCTGATGATGCAGGCCATGGTGGATCTCCATGGTCAGTTTGTCGATATAGGGCTCAAGGGCATCGCCGGCGTAGGGCAGCGCCGGTAGGGTAAAGGGCTGCGCCAGGGCGGCGCCGGTCGTCACGGCAACGGCGCAGAAAAGCGCCAGGACGAGAATGGAAAGGGATTTTTTCATTTTCAGCCTCCTTGGTGAATGGGGTCGTTTTGCTCGCTTGCCCCATAATTGGACCAAAGAAGTCGGAAAACGCAAGGGGGACGAACAGAAAAAATACCTTTTCAGTCCGCAATTCCCGATTCACCCTTGCCACCGTCGAACGATTCCCGGTCCGGCAGCTCGAAGGTCACCCGGGTTCCCCGTCCCAGCCGACTTTCGACGTGAATCCGCCCGCCGTGGGCCTCGACGATCCCCTTGGCGATGCCCATGCCCAGGCCGAGCCCGCCAACCGCCGTGTTGGAGGCATCGGCGCGATAGAACTTGTCGAACATGTGTTCCATCTGCTCGGGCGTCATGCCGATCCCCTCGTCGGCGATACTGACGCTGGGCCCCGCCGCCGGTGTCCGACAATCGATGCGAATGGTCCCTCCCGCCGGGGAGTACTTGACGGCGTTACTCAAGAGGTTGTCAAGAACCTGGCCGATCTTCCCCGGGTCGAGGGCGGTCATGATCGGTTGCGCCGGCAGATTCAGATCAAAGGCGTGCTTGTGTGACTCGACCCGGTAGGGGTCCACCGCCTTGCGGACCAAGTCGGCCAGGTCGCAATCCACCTTCTCGACGATCACCGGGCGACCGGTTTCGATTCGTCCGACATCGAGAAGATCGTTGATGATCCGCTCCAGCGCTTCGGCCCGGTTCAGGATCTGGCCGATGAACTCCTGCTTCTGCGTGGAACTGAAGGGGCCTCGAACCGGTTCGTCCGCCAGAAGTTCCGCATAACCCAGGACGGCGGTCAGCGGGGTCCGCAGTTCGTGGGCGGCGATGGAAATGAATTCGTTCTTCATGCGGTCGACCATCTGCTCGCGGGTCACGTCCCTCAGCAGGGTCACGGTTCCCGTCCCGGCGCCGTCGGGCCCCCGGACCAACGACGTCCGTGCCTGGACCATCCGCATTTCATGAGTGTCGGGGTCGGCGACCTGCAACAGAACCTGCGCCGTTCGCCCGTTTTTTGCTTCCCGCCGCGCTCCGGCCAGATGCTCGTGAAACGCGGGATCCCGGCAGAGTTCGACCACCGGGCGTGAAAAGGCCCTCGCCAGATCGATATGTAAAATCTCCTCGGCCGCCTGATTCATCATCACCACCCGGCGCGCGTTGTCGGTGACGATCAGGCCGTCGGAGACCGAGCTCAGAATCGCATCGATCTTTTCCCGCGCCTCTTCCGCTTCGTTCAGGGAAACCTGCAATCGACCTTCGGCCCGTTGCCGCCGCCGCACGTTATGCAAGAGAATCAGGATCGCTCCTCCTAATACCGCGATCAGCCCCAGGACGCCCCAGAGGTATTTCTTGGCGACATGGTAAAACGGTTCGGGCTGGTTGACGATCAGGCTGGAGACGGGCAGGAGTTCGGGGGACAGCTTGAATCGTTCCAGAGCGCGGAAATCGAACATGAAACGGTTGGCTTCGGCGCTGACCACCGGGATATTTTCCGCCGCCTCCCCCCGCAGCACCCGGAGTGCCAGTTGGGCGCCCAGAACCCCCTGCTGCCGGGAGCTGACCAGTTTGCCGCCGACGATGCCGCTGCCGAGCATGTAATCCCAGAAGGAATAGACCGGCACGGGGGCGATGCCGCTGACCAGTTCGCCCAGCTCGGAGGCGGAAATGACCCTGTCCGTCCGGTCGCAGATGAAGCCGTAGATGAAAACCAACCGGCCCGGTTGCAACCGCTGCAACCGTTCCTTCAGTTCCTCCACATGCAGGTCGTCCCAAAAAACGGCGTCGACCTGCCCGGAAAACTCCGTCAAAGCGCCGACAACCCCCTCCCGGGCCAAAGCCCCGGGCAGATTGTTGGGGCAGCCGACAAAAATCAGCTCCTTCGTGCCGGGATGCAGGCGCAGGGCCAGGGCGATGGTTTCCGCGAAGGACGGATCGTCGCGAACCCCGGTGACGGTTTTAGGATCGCGAGGCGAAACGGGGGTAAGCGTGCCGACACCGCAATAGACGACGGGGGTATCGGCGAACCAGTCGCCGCGATGTTTCAGCACGAACTTCAAGGCATCGTCGTCGGAAAGAAGGACCAGATCGTAGCGACGATGACGCAACTTGAATTCGAAAAGGGTTTCGAGAACCGAATCGAGATATTCCGCCTTGTGATAGCGTTTGGTATCGAGATATTCGACCTGGATACGCAGGTCTTCGCCGGAAGCCGCGAAGACCTCTTCCATGCCGGCCATGATCCGCTGGGTTCGGGGATATCCGGGATCGTAACTGTGCAGGATGAGCAGATCCTTCACTTCCGCCGGGGGCGAAGCGAAGACAACGGGGGGGGATGGAACGAACAAGAAAAGGAAGAAGAGCAGCCGTGCTAATCCGGCAAACCGTTGAAGCGCGAATCCCCTTGTCATAAAACAGAGCCCCCTCTGTGCGACCGAAAATCTTGTTCATTTGCCGCCGTGGCCCCGATTTCTCTCCCGGAGACCGCGCAAGCCTATACGACGTCTTGTGGTGATCTTACTGTATAAGAATAATCCAAAAGCCGTCCCGAAATAACCTGGAATTTTAGTCCAGAATCGTTAATTTTTACTAACCGACTAACCCATGTCGAGGACGTTGAGCCGGAACGTTGAGAAAAGAGTCTTTCGGGGGATTGCAACAAGGCCGGGAGAAAGGGCGAGCAAAGATTTGACAGATGCGGAGCGAGGGGCTAATGTGCCTCAACTCGGCAACCACATTATTTCGACAGGCAAAAATAGATGGCCAAACCACCCGTAAAACCGGAGAAAAACCAGAAACCGAAACGCCGCGTTCCAGTACCTCCCATCGAGCTGGACATCAACCGCCTCGACGACGAGGGGCTCGGGATCGGCTACTACCAGACCAA
>CALJLX010000486.1 GCA_937982495.1 uncultured Desulfuromonas sp. | reverse complement strand
ATGCCGAGGGCGATGACGACGGCGATGTCCGCATCCGGCACGGCGCAGGCGTTGAGGCGCTCGACCAACAGGGGCAGGTAGTGCTCGCTGCCGGTGTAGCGGGTGATGTCGGAAGTGACGATCACCACTCGTTCGCCGGGGCGGATGATCGCCTCCAGCGGGGGGGAGGCGATCGGCGCGGCCAGGGCCGCCGCGATCAGCTCCCGGGGGGCGGGCGGCGGCGCGATAGCCGCGGGGCAAAGCACCCGCGCCCCGGGCAGGTCGCAGGCGAGGGTCGCGGTGCCGTATTTGAGGGGGATCTTGGTCAATTGCCACCTCCGTAATTAACTTTCCAAGTCTACGGATTTTGGCGACAAAAGACAATGCGAAAGCGCGCCCTCAGGCCGGGTTTCGGGCCTCCAGCTCGGCCAGGCGGCGGATGACGCCAAGGACGCTGTCGGGGTTGAGGGAGATGGAGTCGATCCCGGCCTCGACGAGAAAAGCGGCGAATTCGGGATGGTCGCTGGGGGCCTGGCCGCAAATGCCGATCTTGGTGCCGGTGCGGTTGGCTGCCGCGATCGCCTGGCGGATCAGGGCCATCACCGCCGGATCCCGTTCGTCGAAGAGGGTCTTCAAGATCGCCGAGTCGCGGTCGACGCCGAGGGTCAGCTGGGTCAGGTCGTTGGAACCGATGGAGAAGCCGTCGAAACGCCGGGCGAACTCCTCGGCGAGAATGACGTTGGCCGGAATCTCCACCATCACGTAAACTTCCAGGCCGTTCTCCCCCCGCGTCAATCCTTCCTCGGCCATGACGTCGAGCACCCGATCCGCCTCCGTGAGGGTGCGGCAGAAGGGGATCATGACGATGACGTTGGTCAGGCCGATGACCTCCCGCACCCGGCGGATGGCGGCGCATTCCAGGGCGAACCCCGCCCGGTAGCGGTCGCTGTAGTAACGGGAGGCGCCGCGAAAGCCAATCATTGGGTTCTCCTCGGCGAACTCGAACTGGCGGCCGCCGATCAGTTCGGCGTATTCGTTGGTCTTGAAATCGCTCATGCGCACGATGACCGGTTCCGGGTACTGACTGGCGGCGATGACGGCAATCCCCTGGGCGAGCTGGTCGACGAAATACTCGCATTTGTCCGGATAGTTCCGGGTCAGTTCGCGGATGCGCTGCCTAGCCTCCTTGTCTTCCAACCGGTCGAAATGGACCAGGGCCATGGGGTGGGCCTGGATGATGCCGTTGATGATGAACTCCATGCGCGCCAGGCCGATCCCCCGGCAGGGGAGGCGCCACCAGCGCATGGCCGCCGCCGGACTGGCGATGTTGAGCATGATCCGGGTGCGGATTTCGGGGAGTTGGTCGAGACTCAACTCCTCGGCGTGGAACTTGAGCCGTCCCCGGTAGATCTTGCCCGTCTCCCCCTCGGCGCAACTGAGGGTCACTTCCAGGCCGTCCTTGAGTTCGCTGGTGCCGCGCCCGGTGCCGACCACGGCGGCGATGCCGAGTTCGCGACTGACGATGGCGGCATGGGAGGTGCGGCCGCCGTGGTCGGTGATGATGCCGGCGGCCTTTTTCATCACCGGCACCCAGTCGGGGTCGGTCATCCCCGTGACGAGGATACTGCCGGGAACGAAGCGCTCGATCTCGGCGGCGCTCTTGATGACCTGCACCGGGCCGGCGGCGATGGCCTCGCCGATGGCCAACCCGGTGAGGAGCAGCGGCCCCATCTCCTCCAGGGCGTAGCTCATCAGCACTCCGGCCTCGCGCCGGGACTGGACCGTCTCCGGCCGGGCCTGGACGATATAGAGCTCGCCGGTTTGGCCGTCCTTGGCCCATTCCATGTCCATCGGCCGGTCGTAGTGGCGCTCGATGGCGCAGGCCCAGCGGGCCAGTTGCAGCACCTCGGTGTCGGAGAGCACGAAGGCGCGACGCTCGTCGGCGGTGGTGTCGCCGATCCGGGTGGCGTGACTGCCGCCGTGGCCGTAGACCATCTTCTTTTCCTTGGCGCCGAGGCGCTTGCGCAAAATCGGCCGCAACCCGGGCCAGGTAAGGAGGGGTTTGAAAACCGTATGGCTGTCGGGATTGACCGCCCCCTGCACCACCATCTCCCCCAAGCCCCAGGCGGCGTCGATCACCACCACGTCGGGGAAGCCGGTTTCCGTGTCTAGGGAGAACATCACCCCGGCCCCGGCCAGGTCGGAGCGCACCATCTTCTGCACGCCAATGGAGAGGGCCACCTGCAGATGATCGAAGCCGTGGTGCTCGCGATAGCTGATGGCGCGGTCGGTGAAGAGCGAGGCGTAGCACTTGCGGCAGGCTTCGAGCAGTTCCTCCTCACCGCTGATATTGAGAAAGGTCTCCTGCTGGCCGGCAAAGCTCGCTTCCGGCAGATCCTCGGCGGTGGCGCTGCTGCGCACCGCCACGTCGACCTCGTCGCGACCGAAACGGGCGCCCAGTTCGCGATAGGCGACAGCGATGCCGTCGGCCAGATCTGCGGGCCAGCGCCCTCGGCGGATCAGTTTGCGGATGGCGGCGCCGGTTTCGGCCAGGGAGGC
>CALJLX010000485.1 GCA_937982495.1 uncultured Desulfuromonas sp. | reverse complement strand
ATGTGGACGGCATCAAAGCTCAACTGGCGAAGAACAACATCCGCGCCGCCAGTGAGAAGATGGAAAACTTGTCCAAGAAAGTCGCGCGCAACCCGGAAGTCGCGGATCAGGTTGCGGAAGCCCGCGACCTGCTGCTGCTGGCCGAAGCCGCCGGAAACTGACGGTTTCAGGGTAACGGAGAAGAAAAATGAAAAAAATATCGAGGGTGTTCATCGGCGTTTTGACCCTGGTTCTTGTGGGTGGCGGTGCGGCCGAGGCGACGCGCGGGCCGCAGGGGATCACCAAGACCATCCACAATCTGTCGACCAGCCAGGAGTTCCCGGCGTATCAATCGGACAATGAGGACCAGGTGTGCGTCTTCTGCCATACCCCGCACGGCGGTTCTCTGGATGGCCCCTTGTGGAACCGGAGCAGCCCGACGGCGACCAAATATACCCATTACAACAGCGCCAGTCTTTCCAGTTACCTGCAAGGGCTGGGCGCCGGCCGGGCGGTGGAAAAGGAATCGCTGCTCTGCCTGAGTTGCCATGACGGCAGCATCTCCATCAACACCCTGATGAATTACAGCAACACGACACCGATTCCGACTCATTGGAGCAGCACGGACTACCCCATTCCGTTTCTGGCCTTCCCCGACGGACTTAATCCCGGTGCCCAGCTTGGCGGTTCACGGACCGCGGGGGATGTGGACTGGGACCTGTCCGACGATCATCCGATATCTTTTAAATATGGCTCGGTCGTTTCTGAAAAAGCCTCCCAATTCAAGGATGTGACCACCGCCGAGGATGCCGGTGTCCGGTTCTTCGGAGGGGCCGACAAGCGGGTCGAGTGCTCTTCCTGTCATGACCCGCATGTCATGTACGATTCAGAATATGGCGGTAGCAACCTTCTCGCCGACGAGAGTTATCGACCCTTTCTGATCACTTCCAACGCGGGCAGCGCCATGTGCCTGGCCTGCCATACCAAGTAGCCTTTTTTCGATTGGGGCTCCCCGCGTTTTAAGCCGGTACAACGGGGGTAGGAGAATATCATGAGGCTGAAAACGACAATGATTCTGCTGGTTTCCCTGTTCCTTTTGGGAATGGGAAGAACGGCGGAGGCTTCCCGGCCGGTGCACTGGTTCGACTGCAGCACCTGCCACAAGGCGGGGCAGTCCACCACCAGTCTCGGCGGGAACAACGTCTGCCTTCAGTGTCACAAGGACAGCCATGCCGGCACGCGCTTCGTCGATGGGGAAAACTATCAGCCCAACGGGGTATTCTCCACCAACGACGCCAGCGACGCCATGGGCGAGGCGACCAAGGTTCTCGGCACGGCGCCGACCGAGCAGACCTC
>CALJLX010000484.1 GCA_937982495.1 uncultured Desulfuromonas sp. | reverse complement strand
TCGGCCATTTTCTCGACGATGGTGAAAATCTGGGCGGCGCTCTTGCTTTCACCGAAAATCACTTCCGGCGTGCCCTGGCGCAGTTCGCGGTGGTGATCGATCATCGCTACGCCGACATCCTCGAAGGGGAGGGCGCGCAGCCGTTCCATCCCCGCCTCGACGGAAAGTCCGCCGTCGCGGATGGCCTGAAGCAGGGTCAGCAAATCGTTGGGATGCATGGATCTCCTCGTTTTGTCTCTGGATTTTTACGAAAAACCGACTTTACCGGACAAGTCCCGGCGTTGCAAGGCCTTCATTTTCGGGGGGATGGCGATTTTTCTTGCGCTGGAATCGGTCCGCGGCTTTCTCCCGCCGGGATTAATGATACACTTTCCGCCATCATTGCCAATCTCTCGGGAGGATAAACCGATGGAAGAGAAGATCCGGATCGGCATCAGCGCCTGTCTGCTGGGGCAAAAGGTGCGTTTCGACGGCGGCCACAAGCGCGACCCCTTTCTGGTCGAGACGTTGGGGCGTTATGTGGAGTATGTGCCGGTTTGCCCGGAGGTGGAAACCGGCCTGCCGACGCCGCGCGAGGCGCTGCGTCTGGTCGGCGAGGCCGAGGCGCCGCGCCTGGTCTTCTCCCGCAGCGGCGGGGAGATCACCGAACGCATGCAATCCTGGGCGGTGGGGCGTTTGCGGGAACTGGAGGGGGAAAATCTCTGCGGTTTCATCTTCAAATCCCGCTCGCCGAGCAGCGGCATGGAGCGGGTCAAGGTTTATGACGACAAGGGAATGGCGCACAAGACCGGGGTGGGAATCTTCGCCCGCGCTTTCATGGCGCACTTCCCGCTGTTGCCGGTGGAGGAGGAGGGGCGGCTCAACGATCCCAAGCTGCGGGAGACCTTCATCGAGAGCCTTTTCACCCTCAAACGCTGGCGGGAGACGGCGGACAGGCAGCGCACCCGGGGGGCGCTGGTCGACTTCCACACCCGGCACAAGCTGCTGATCCTCGCCCACGGCACCGAGGTCTACCGGGAGATGGGGCGGCTGGTGGCGCGGGCCGATCTTTCGGTGGAGGAGCTCTACGCCGCCTATCTGCCGCTGCTGGTGAAGGCGCTGCGCCTGCAATCGACCATCAAGAAGAACGTCAACGTCCTGCAGCACATGCTCGGCTATTTCAAAAACCAGCTCGGCGCCGACGAAAAACGCGAGATGCTGGAGATCATCGACCATTACCACCGGGGGCTGGTGCCGCTCATCGTCCCCGTGACCCTGATCAACCATTACACCCGCAAATACGACCAGCCCTATCTCAAGCAGCAGGTCTACCTCAACCCCCATCCGCTGGAATTGCAGTTGCGCAACCATGGGTAAAGGCGGCCTCGCGCCCGCTCCTTTCAGTCG
Source organism: uncultured Desulfuromonas sp. (assembly GCA_937982495.1). GTDB lineage: Bacteria > Desulfobacterota > Desulfuromonadia > Desulfuromonadales > Trichloromonadaceae > Trichloromonas. Next base: position 197 of record CALJLX010000484.1, on the reverse strand, counting down.
CTTGAGCTCGCAGAGGACGCAGAGAAAATCAAAATCCTGGGTTTTCTCTGCGATCTCCGCGTGCACGAGTGAGCGCAGCGAACGGGCGAGAGACGATTTTTGAAGTTACTTTGTCCCGCTCAACAGGGTCAGGGTGCTTTCAAGGGTGGTGTCGCCGAGGTTCAGGTAGAGGTTGCCTTCGGTGATGGTCAGGTCCC
>CALJLX010000483.1 GCA_937982495.1 uncultured Desulfuromonas sp. | reverse complement strand
AGATAGACCAGTTCCTCGCCGGGGAGCAGGCGCAGCATCTCCTTAAGGACGGTCAGGCCGCCCACCCCGGAATCGAATACCCCGATAGCACGTTCGGACAAAGCGCGAATCTTTCTTTCCCAAAAACCCGACGGGTCGCTGAAAATCCCGTTCAAACGGCCAAACAAAAATACGGATGGGTGTTTTTCGTCAGCCGATTAAAACAGGGGTCGATAGTAGTGAAGAGCCCCGGGAAAGTCAAGGATGCGGGGGGTTTTTGGGCTTTACCTTTGCATGTGAAACCTGTTATCGTGCAGCAATATATAGGAGAAGTCGGATTTCTCCCGAGTTCGTGGAGTTGCCATGGATTTTTCCACTTTCATCGAATTTCTGCAGCGTTTCGAAACCTCTCGGGTGATCGCCGCGCTACGCGAGATCGACCTGAACAATCTCCTGCACAATCCCTGGCTGCTCGGCGGCATCGCCCTGCTCACCATCACCGCCCTGATCATGCGCTGGCGGGTGCTGCTCGTCACCCTCTTCACCGTCGCCGGCATGGCCGGGCTGGTCGTCTACACCCTCGGCCAGGGGACGACGGCCGGCGAGATGGGCACCGAACCACTGGTGGTTTTCATCCTGATTGGCGCCGTGATCGTCTTCGCCGCCATCTACTTCCTTTTCATCAAGGGGGAATAGGCTCACAGCCCCGATGCCGTGTCGGTTGCTCAGACTCCCATCGCCCTGACCGGCGACCCCGGAAGAGCCCCTGGCCGCTGAGCGGCCGCCTTGCCCCAGACGAGGTACGCATGTCCCTGAAGAAACGCGATCTGCTCTTTGTCGCCATCGTCGCCGCGGTCTTCGCGGTCTTTTACGCCATCTCCGGCGACATCAAGACCGCCCGCGTCCCCTACGACGAAAACCATAAACAGTACCTGGCCGTGGTCCAGAGCGACGGCAAGATGGCCGCCGAAAAGTTCTGCGGCGAATGCCACTACACCGGCGGCCTCGCTCCCCTGCCCGACAACCAGAATCACAAAACGCCTTCCCGCTGCCTGATTTGCCACAAGTGGGAAGAACGCTGACCCTCGACCTCTCGGCGCGACTGGCGACCCTCTGCCGACACCTGACGGAGACGCTGCCCGAGTTGGCCCACATCGACCCGGAACGAGTGCTCTTCGCCGTCGCCCGCTCCCGCGCCGAGGGGCGGCACGGCCTGCTCGCCCGCATCGCGCCCTTGCGTTTCAACGGCGGCGTTCGGGAATTGACCCGGCGCCGGGGCCCCTGGCGGGAAACCTACCGAATGCCGACTCTCAGCCACGACGGGCGCGAGATCCATTATCTGATCACCGTCTTCGTCCCCCGCTTTCTCCGCCTCTCCTTCGCCGAAAAGCTGGCCACCGTCGTCCACGAACTTTACCACATCTCCGAAGCCTGCGACGGCGACATCCGCCGCTTTCCCGGCCGCACCTTCGCCCACGGTTCCTCCCGAACCGGTTTCGACCGCATCGTCGCCCGCCTCGCCGACGCCTACCTGAAAAGCTCGCCGCCGCCGGAGCTCCTGGCCTTTCTCCACCTGGAGGAAAGCGCCTGGCAAGACGGCGCCCTGCGCCTCACCGGTCTGCGGGTGGCGGTTCCCCGAGCCAAGCTCGTCGCCCGCGCGCGCGTCTGACCGACCCAAAAGTCAAGGGCCACCTGATCTGGTGGCCCTTGAAAAACAGGGGTAGTCGGTAAGCCGACAAAAAACCTGCTTTGTAGTGTCACTCCAACGGCGGCTAAAACTCGAAAGCCAGCTGGGCGGTGGTGGTGTGGGTCGGATCGTTGCCTTCCCCCT
>CALJLX010000482.1 GCA_937982495.1 uncultured Desulfuromonas sp. | reverse complement strand
ATGCCTATATTAAAGGCATGATAAAGCGAATATTTCACTTTAGGAGGCGGTAAGATGATAGTCAGTTTCTCACTCGAAAACTGGATGTCCTTCCGCAATCGGGTCACATTTTCGATGGTCGCCAGCAGGGAGCGCCAGCATGGAGACAGGGTTCCCAAGCTCGGCAAGTACCAGACGAGAGTTCTTCCGGTTGCGGCAATTTATGGCGGCAACGCGTCGGGCAAGACCAACTTTTTCAAGGCCCTGAGTTTCGCCAAGGCGCTGGTCGTCAAGGGCACCCAGCCCGACAGCCTGATTCCTGTCGAGCCGTTCCGGCTGGACGCCAAGGTGGCCGATCAGCCGTCACGGTTTGGCTTCGAGTTGCTGATCGACGAGATCATTTACGAGTTCAGCTTCGCGGTGACCCGCAAGGCGGTTCTGGAAGAGAAGCTGGTGGCCATTACGAGCACCAGTGAAAAGGTGCTCTACCACCGTCGAGACGGAAAGCCCAACTTCGATGATTCCCTTGCCAAGGACCAGTTCCTCCAGTTCGCCTTCAAAGGGACCCGGGACAATCAACTCTTTCTTACCAACTCGGTCTCCCAGAAGGTCGACAATTTCCGTCCGGTCTACGACTGGTTCAAGGACACGCTCGAACTGGTCGCGCCCGATTCCCGCTTCGAACCGTTCGAGCAATTCCTCGACGAGGGGCATCCGCTCTACTCGACCATGAACGAGATGTTGCCGCAGCTCGACACCGGCATCGCGCACCTGGGTGGCGAGGAGATTCCGTTCGAGAACATTCCGCTGCCCGAGCCACTGAAGACCAAGCTGCAGGAAGATGTGAAGGAAGGCATGACCGTTCGTCTGCTGACCGAGCCGATCAACGAACGATTCGTGGTGACCCGCAAAGGTGGCGAACTGATCGCCAAGAAGCTGGTGACCTATCATCCGAAGGCGGACGGCACGGAAGCCAAGTTCGAGATCCGGCAGGAGTCGGACGGCTCGCAGCGGGTGATCGATCTGCTGCCCGCGTTTCTTGAGCTCTCGGCCCAGGTCTCGAAGAAGGTCTATGTGATCGACGAGGTCGACCGCAGCCTGCACACACTGCTGACACGCAGATTGCTCGAAGCGTACCTGGCCAACTGCTCCACGGAAACCAGAACGCAGTTGCTGCTGACCACCCATGACGTGCTGCTCATGGATCAGCAACTCCTGCGCCGTGACGAGATGTGGGTCGCCGAAAGAGACGCCACCGGAGCCTCGAATCTGCTCTCCTTCAGCGAGTACAAGGATGTCCGATACGACAAGGACATCCGCAAGAGCTACCTGCAGGGGCGACTGGGTGGAATTCCCCGGATTCTCTTGGGAGGCGCTTTGACCAATCCCTGCCTCACCGAGGAAAGTGAGAGGGATGACTGATGCCGCCGAAGAGACGCAAATTTCAGAGACCCCTTGGCGAGCGTCGCTACCGCAAACTGTTCGTGATCGCGGTGGAAGGCGTGAAGACCGAGCCGCAGTATTTCGCCATCTTCAATGACCAGCAATCGGTAATCCGGGTGAACTGCCTTAAAGGCAGCCATGATAGCTCCCCGCCGCAGGTACTGAAACGGATGGAGGACCATCTCCGCCAGGAGGAGCTGAGATCCTCCGACGAAGCCTGGCTCGTGGTGGACAAGGATCAGTGGACCGACGAACAGTTGGACCAGCTTCATGCCTGGGCTCGGGCACGCGACAATTACGGCTTCGCCCTCAGCAATCCCAAGTTCGAATACTGGCTGCTGCTCCACTTCGAGGACGGCACCGGCATCGCGTCGTCACGGGATTGCAGCGACCGGCTTAAGCGGCACCTTCCCGGTTACGACAAGGGGATCGACGCACGCAAGATCACCCGCGACCGGATCGATGAAGCCATCCGCCGCGCCAGGCTGCGCGACAATCCCCCCTGCGCCGACTGGCCACGCGCCCTTGGCGGCACCACGGTTTACAGGCTGGTCGAAAACATTCTCCAGGTCTGAACCCTAATCTGTTCGCCCTCCCAATCATTCAGGACGCTCTCGGGCGTCCTTTTCTTTTGCGGTGGTGCGGTGAACACCGCTGTCCCTTGCGGTGGATAACCACCGCACGCCAAACCCTTGCCGGACAAGGCGTTCATGGCCTTTGCGGTGGTTGCGGTGGTAAATCCAGAGGTCTCACCCCCTATGGGCTGAAATATTTTTTCTACCTACCAACCCGACATCCCACGCCAGGCAAATTCCGGCCCAGCGTGAGAGACATTCCCCAAATACCACCGCAACCACCGCACTCTCTCTTCTCTTTCTTCATAACTATCTAAAAACAAATAACAAACAACACTTCACCCCCTGCGGTGGGACGAAAAAACAGCCACCGCACGACCACCGCAGCCACCGCAGATATCCACCGCAGCGGGTGGTCACCGACGGTTTCAGGGCAGCTCCGGTAAGTAACGGGAAAAGCGATTAACCCGTATTTCTGGAGCCTGAAGCCA
>CALJLX010000481.1 GCA_937982495.1 uncultured Desulfuromonas sp. | reverse complement strand
ACAACGTTGGCAACGATTTCGCGGCCCAACTCTTCTTTGGCGGTACGGGTGATTTGCATCTTGTAGACTTTGAAATCGCCCTGGGGGTCCTTCTTGACGAAGTCGCTGTCAAGCAGCAGGATGCCGCCTTTTTTGATGCCGTTGGCGTATTTGTCAGCGGATTCCTGAGTCATGGCCAGACAGGCGTCGACAATGGTCGCTTTCGGGTAGTCGATCGGGCCATCGGAAATGATGACCTCGGACTTGGATGCACCGCCGCGGGCCTCGGGGCCGTAGCTCTGGGATTGCGCGGCATACCGTTTTTCGACGATGGCGGCCGCCTCGGCAAGGATGATGCCGGCGGTGATCAGACCCTGGCCGCCAGCCCCGGAAAACCGGATTTCATATCTTTCAGCCATTTTTACATTCTCCTTAGTTCACGGTTTGCCGGATCAGGCGCCTTTGGCTTTGGCAATGACCTTGGCGTATTGTTCACAGTACTCGGGTTTGTTCTCCTGGTACAGAACGCCGGTGAGAATCTTTCCTTCAAGTTGCTCAGCGGTCATCTTGGCGGCGGCGACGACCGGCACGGCCGTGTCCTTGAGGACCTTCATCATGTCGACAACGCTGCGGAACTTGTTACGCCGGCCGTAGGTAGTGGGGCAGTCGTCAACGACTTCGATAACCGCCATCCCCTTGTGTTTGATGCCTTCGGCGATCAGTTTGTCGATCTGGGTGGCATGGAAGGCGGTGGTCCGGGCGACAAAGGTGGCACCGGCGCCGATGGCCAGTTTGCTGATGTCGAAAATCGGGTCGGGATTGCCGTAAGGCGTGGTGGATGCTTTAGCGCCGGTGGGGGTGCAAGGCGAAAACTGACCACCGGTCATGCCGTAGATGTGGTTGTTCATCAACACATAGGTCATGTCGATGTTACGCCGGCAGGCATGAATGAAGTGGTTGCCGCCGATGGCGGTACCGTCGCCGTCGCCGCCGCAGCAGATGACGGTCATTTCGGGCTTGGCCATCTTGACGCCGGTGGCGAAAGCGGCGGCCCGGCCATGAGCGGTGTGCAGGGTGCAGGCATCAATATAGCCGGGAAGGCGGCTGGCGCAGCCGATACCGGAAACGATGGCGGTATTGTTTTTTTCCAGGCCACAAATATCCAAGGCCCGGATCAGGCCTTTCATGACAATTCCGTGACCGCAACCGGGGCACCAGATGTGGGGAAGTTTCCCGGGACGGATCCACTTATCGTAATCGTACGACATTACATTACCTCCTTGACCTTACTCATAATCTGGTCGGGATTGATCGGTTCCCCGTCAACCCGGTGGACACCGCCAAGGGCACAGCTGCCTTTGGTGACACGCTCAACTTCCAAAATCATCTGCCCCAGGTTCATTTCCGGAACGACAATGGCTTTGACCTGCTTACCCAACGCGGCGACCCGCTTCTCAGGGAAGGGCCAGAGGGTGATGGGACGGAACATGCCGGCCTTGATGCCCTGCTCGCGCAGCTTGTTGACCGCATAGCGGGCGCTGCGGGCGGTGGAGCCATAGGCAAAAATCAACACCTCGGCATCGTCGCATTTGAATTCTTCATTCTTTTCGATATTGGCGGCGTTTTCCGGGGATTCTACCTTACGCACCTGACGACGTTCTTCGGCGTCCACGTATTCGGCCTTGGTCGTGGGGAAGCCGTCCTGGGCTTTGTTCAAGCCGGTGACGTGAAAGCGGTAGTTGCTGCCGAAAGCGGCCAGGGGCGGTACATCGCCGAAGGAGGTGTCGTAGGGCTTGTATTTTTCCGGCGGTACGGTCGGAGCGGTACGGTTGATGACTTCCAGTTCGCCCGGCTCGGGGAACTCGATGGGCTCACGCATGTGGCCGACGATTTCATCGAAAAGCACCTGCACCGGCATCCGGTATTGCTCGGCCAGATTGAAGGCACGCACCGTTTCGGAAAAAATTTCCGGAATGGTGGACGGGACCAGGGCGATAGTCGCGTGGTCGCCATGGGTGCCCCATTTGGCCTGTTGCACGTCGGACTGCCCAGGGCCGGTCGGCATCCCGGTGGACGGACCGCCGCGCATGACGTTGATAATAACGCAGGGCACCTCGGCGATGCAGGCATAGCCGATCAGTTCCTGCTTGAGGGAGACGCCGGGACCCGAGGTCGCCGTGAGGGCCTTGGACCCGGCCAGGGAAGCGCCGATCACCGATGCCATGGCGGCGATCTCGTCTTCCATCTGAATGAATTTACCGCCAACCTTGGGAAGCTCCTCGGACAAGACTTCGGCGACTTCAGTAGACGGAGTGATAGGGTAGCCGCCGAAAAAATTACACCCGGCGTATACGGCACCGAGGGCGCAAGCAGTATTCCCTTGAATAACAGCAACTTTTTTAGCCACGTTAACCGACCTCCTGTGAAAGATTAACCCTTGTGAACCTTGATGGCAAAGTCAGGGCACCGCAGTTCGCATTGCATGCAAGCGATGCAGTCCTGAGGCCTGGCAACCGTTACCACGAACGCGTCCATCTCCAGTACCTGCTTAGGGCAAAACTCAGCGCAGATCGCGCACCCCTTGCAGTACTTTTCGATGACTTCAATTTTCGCACTGCTCATTCCCGTTGATCTCCTTTTTAGGTAGTTGACGCTGGCGTAACCGCCAGAAAAAGCGTCGAAATCCTAACACATGACCTTCTGGTTCGCTACAAAATTAATACGTTCCAGTAAAAATAAAGAAGAGCTTTAACAGCAAAGAAGGGCAATGTCGCCATTGCCCTTCTTTGGGTCTGGCAAAACCTCATGAAATTACTTCATGCTGCCAACAAGCTCTTTAACCGCGGCAACGGACTTGTCCATCATGGCCTGCTCGGTGGCGTCCAGTTTGAACTGCAGGATGCGCTCGACGCCCTTCTCGCCGAGAACGGTGGGAACGCCGACGAAGTAGCCCTTGACGCCGAATTCGCCGTTGAGGTAGACGCAGCTGGGCAGAACCCGCTTCTGATCCTTGAGGATCGACTCGGCCATGGCTACCGCCGAAGAGGCCGGGCTGTAGAAAGCGCTGCCGGTTTTGAGCAGGGCGACGACTTCCCCGCCGGCGCCGCGGGTGCGCTTAACCATGGCTTCCATGACTTCAGCGGCCTTGGCGGCGCTGCCGTACTTCTGCTCCAGAAGTTCCATGACCGGAATGCCCTGAACGCTGGCATAACGGACCAGAGGTACCATGTCGTCGCCGTGGCCGCCGAGAGTCATGGCGACAACGTCTTTGACCGATACGCCCAGTTCCCAGGCGATAAAGGCTTTGAAGCGGGCCGAGTCAAGAACACCGGCCTGGCCGATAACGCGCTCGTAGGGGAACCCGGTGATTTTCTGGCAGAGGGTAACCATCGCATCAAGGGGATTGGAGATGATGATGACGAAGGATTGGGGAGCGTACTTCTTGATGCCTTCAGCGACCGAGGTCATGATCTTGCTGTTGACTTCAATGAGGTCGTCGCGGCTCATGCCGGGTTTGCGGGGAAGGCCGGCGGTAACGATGACGATGTTGGCGCCTTCGATATCCTTGTAATCGTTGGTGCCTTTCAGACAAACGTCAAAGCCGTCAACGGGAGCGGCCTCGGCGATATCGAGGCACTTGCCCTGGGGCAGGCCTTCAACGATGTCGAACAAGACGACGTCGCCGAGTTCGCGCAGGGCGCAGAGTTGAGCCAGAACGCCACCAATTTGTCCGCCGCCGATAAGTGCGATTTTCGCTCTTGCCATGATGTTCTCTCCTTGTGTTGGGAAATGAAATTACGGAATCGGGGGAGACTTTTCCCCCGATTCCGCTAGACAGTTACATCGCTTCGATAATTGCGTTCAGCGTCGCGCTGGGGCACATCGCTTTGGCCGTTTTGACCGGATCGGGGCGATAGTAGCCGCCGATATCGACCGGTTTGCCCTGGGCGTCGAGCAACTCCTGATTGATCTTGGCTTCGTTCGCGGCCATGTCGGCGGCGACTTTGGCGAAGCGCTTGGCGATCTCGGCATCCTTGGTCTGGGCGGCCAGGGCCTGAGCCCAGTACATGGCCAGATAGAAATTGCTCCCCCGGTTGTCGATTTCATTCACCTTGCGGGACGGAGCCTTGGCGTTTTCCAGATATTTGGTAACCGCCTCGTCCAGGGTGTCGGCAAAGAGCTGGACCTTGTCATTACCGCACTGCTTGGCTGCCAGTTCGAGGGAGGGGACCAGGGCGCAGTACTCGCCCAGGGAGTCCCAACGCAGGTGACCTTCCTTCAGGAACTGCTCGACATGCTTGGGCGCGGAGCCGCCGGCGCCGGTTTCGAAAAGACCGCCGCCCTTAAGCAGGGGGACGATGGAGAGCATGCGGGCGCTGGTGCCGAGCTCAAGGATCGGGAAGAGGTCGGTGAGGTAGTCGCGCAGGGCATTGCCGGTGCAGGTGATGGTGTCTTTGCCGGCGCGGGCGCGCTCGCAAGCCAGCTTCATCGCATCGTCGGGACGCATGATGCGGATGTCGAGACCGGTGGTGTCGTGATCCTTCAGGTAGGTATTGACCTTCTGAATGATCTGGGCATCGTGGCCGCGACGGTCGTCGAGCCAGAAGATCGCCGGGGCGCCGGAGGCTTTGGCGCGGGTAACCGCCAGTTTGACCCAGTCCCGGATCGGCTCGTCCTTGGTCTGGCAGGAGCGGAAGACGTCGCCTTCTTCCACGGTCTGCTCCAGAAGAACCTTGCCGGAGGCGTCGACCACGCGAATCTTGCCGTCCGCCGGGGCGAAGAAGGTCTTGTCGTGGGAACCGTATTCTTCGGCTTTTTGCGCCATCAGGCCGACGTTGGAGGTGTGACCCATGGTCGCCGGGTTGAACTGGCCGTGTTTCTGGCAGTCTTCAATGATGGTCTTGTAGATGGTGGCGTAGCAGCGATCGGGAACCATGGCGATGGTGTCCTGGAGTTTGTCTTCCAGGTTCCACATGCGGCCGCCGTCACGGACCACGACCGGCATGGAGGCGTCGATGATGACGTCGTTGGGTACATGCAGGTTGGTGATGCCGGCGCGGGAGTCGACCATGGCCAGGGCCGGACGGGTTTTGTAGACGTCCATGATGGCCGCTTCGATTTCGGCGCGCTTGGCATCGGGCAGGCGCTTGATCTTGGCATAGACGTCGCCGAGGCCGTTGCTGACGTTGACGCCCAGTTCCTTGAAGACGTCGCCGTACTTGTCGAAAACATCCTTGTAGAAGACCTTGACGCACTGTCCGAAGATGTAAGGGTCAGAGATCTTCATCATGGTCGCCTTAAGGTGCAGCGACAGCAATACGCCTTCTTTTTTGGCTTCTTCGATGGTCTGGGCGTAGAACTCGCGCAGCGCCTTCATGTTCATCGACGAGGAGTCGAGAACTTCACCGGCCTGCAGGGCCAGATCTTTTTTCAGAACCTTGGTGCTGCCGTCCTTGCCGACAAACTCATAGGTGACTTTGGTCGCGGCGGGAATGGTGACGGAAGTCTCGCTGGCGTAGAAGTCGTTGCCGGTCATGTGAGCGACGCGGGTCTTGGAGTTTTCCGGCCAGGCTTGCATCATTTTGTGGGGATTTTTCTGGGCGAATTTCTTGACCGAGGCGGCGGCGCGGCGATCCGAGTTGCCTTCGCGCAGAACCGGGTTGACGGCGCTGCCCAGACATTTGGCGAAACGAGCCTGCAGGGCCTTTTCTTCGTCGGTTTTCGGCTCGGCCGGATAGTTGGGAATTTTGTAACCCTTTTCCTGCAACTCTTCGATGGCCTCTTCCAGCTGGGGAATGGAAGCGCTGATGTTGGGCAGCTTGATGATGTTGGCTTCGGGAGTCTGGGCCAGTTCGCCCAACTGGGTCAGGAAATCGGGAATCTGCTGCTCTTTGGTCAGATAGTCGGGGAAGTTCGCGATGATGCGGCCCGAAAGGGAGATGTCCCGGGTTTCAATATTGACGCCGGATCCCTTAAGGAACTTCTGCACCATGGGGAGCAGGGAGTAGGTCGCCAGCGCCGGGGCTTCGTCAATTTCGGACCAGATAATCGTTGCTGTTTTCGTCGTCATGTTCTCTCCTTAGTTTTTGTGCCGGTATCGCCAGAGCTCAGAGCCGAAGGCGGGAATGACCGGCCTTCGGTAAGCTTGGATGAAACTCAGGATCGTCTTGCATCGAACAACCTGGATCCGAGGGACGCGTCGGTCCGGGAACCTTCTGAATTTAATCGCTAAAGGGGGTGCGGTGTATTTTATCCAGTCCCTGAAGCGTGTATACAGTATGCAAAAGGTTAATATATGTCAAGAAAAATTGTGTCGAGCTGATAGGGGGTTTGCCGCACTGAAACGGCTCTTGCGGGGTTGTGACTAAGGGGTGCCGGCGGGGACCGCGTTCATGGGCGGATCGATGGGAAAGGCGTCCGATTCCCGAGCCGAGGCCCTGGCTTCGGCGAGATCCGATTCGCTCTGGTTGCGAGGGACCGAGAGGGTTTGGCCGCCGTAAACCCGACGCGGATCCTTGATCTGATCACGGTTCGCGCGGTAGAGCAGGGGCCAAAGCAGGGGATCCTGGTAAATCTCCTTTTTGGCGGCGATGATCCAGAGGGTCTCTCCGTCGGTGACGGTGTAAGTGGAAGGAAGGGGGGCCTTGGGGATGGTTTCGTCAATCGTGTCGCTTGCGGGTGGGATATTCCCCTTGGCAATTTCCCGGGCCTGGGTTTTTCTGGAGGCAAGGCCCGTTCGGGAGGGCTTAGGGTCGATTATCATCGGGCTTGGTTGGGGTTTAGCTTCTTCCCGCAGTCGTTCCTTAAGTCCTTGCAGCCTTGTCTGGGCGATCAAGGCTTCGGCGGCGCGACGTTTTTGTTCCTCGTGGGATGCCTCGGTGGCTTGCCGGGCGAGGGTTTCGGCGTAGGGGAGGGTTTCCCGGGCGCGGCGATATTGACCGTCGGCCATGAAAGCTTCGCTGTTTTCGAGAACCTCCCGGGCGGTTCGGTAGCGTGCGGGGGCCAGTTCGGCGGCTCCGCCGGCGTAGGCTTCGGAAAGGGCCGCCCGTGCTGCTTCAAGTTCCCGGTGAGGGGGAGAGGCGCAGCCGTGGCAAAAAAGCAAAAGGAGTAACGCTGGAATGAAAAATCGGTTCATGCGACGGTCTTTGTCGGCCGTTGAAACCGCGAAGGGGTGTCGTACCGGAAGGGCGCCGTTCGCGGGCGCCCTTCCGGTTGCAAATCTTATTTGGGTTTTACAGCCAGTTTGATGTGCAGTTCGCGCAGCTGTTTTTCATCGACCGCCCCAGGAGCTTCCGACATCAGGCAGGTCGCTTTCTGGGTTTTCGGGAAGGCGATGACGTCGCGAATCGACTCGGACCCGGTCAGGATCATGGTCAGGCGATCAAGGCCAAAGGCGATGCCGCCGTGGGGCGGGGCGCCGAATTCCAGAGCGTCGAGCAGGAAGCCGAACTTGACCCGCGCCTCTTCCTCGCCGATGCCCATCAATTCGAACATCTGGCTCTGCACGGCCTGGTCGTGAATACGGATGCTGCCGCCGCCGATTTCCGAGCCGTTGAGGACCAGGTCGTAAGCTTTGGCCCGGGCCTTGCCGGGATCGGTGGCGAGCAGGGGGACGTCTTCATCCATCGGCGCGGTGAAGGGGTGATGAACGGCGACGTGGCGGCGGTTCTCCTCGTCCCATTCGAGCAGAGGGAAGTCGGTGACCCAGACGAATTGGTAGTCGTCCTTTTTGGTCAGACCAAGGCGCTGCCCCAGGTGGCCGCGCAGGCGGCCGAGGGCTTCGTTGGTAACCTTGAAGGAGTCGGCTACGAACAACAGCAGGTCGCCGAGCTGGGTATCCAGCCGGCCGTTGAGGGCGGCCAGTTCGTCGGCGGTAAAAAATTTGGCGATGGGGGACTGCCAGCCCTCCTCGGTCATCTTCACCCAGGCCAGCCCCTTGGCGCCGTAAATCTTGACGAATTCGCCGAGGTCGTCGAGATCCTTGCGTGAGAGGGTGGCCCCCCCCTTGACGTTGATCGCCTTGACCATGCCGCCGCTCCCGACGGCATCGGCGAAGACCTTGAAGCCGCAGCCCGCGACCAGATCGGAAATTTCCACCAGTTCCAGCCCGAAGCGCAGATCGGGATTGTCCACCCCGTAACGGGCCAAGGCCTCCTGGTAGGTCATGCGCGCCATCGGCAGGGTAACGTCGACGCCGATCGCTTCCTTGAAGATGGTGGCGATCATCCCTTCCATCACCCGGATGACGTCGTCCCGGTCGATGAAGCTCATCTCGCAGTCGATCTGGGTGAACTCGGGCTGGCGGTCGGCGCGCAGATCCTCGTCGCGGAAGCAGCGGACGATCTGGAAGTAACGGTCGAAGCCGGAAACCATCAGCAACTGCTTGAAGAGCTGGGGAGACTGGGGCAGGGCGTAGAAAGTGCCGGGATTGACGCGGCTCGGCACCAGATAGTCGCGGGCGCCTTCGGGGGTACTCTTGGTCAGGACCGGGGTTTCGATATCGAGGAAGCCCTGGCTGTCGAGATAGCGACGCACGGTGCGGGTCACCTGATAGCGCAGCATCAGGTTGTTCTGCACCGCCGGACGGCGCAGGTCGAGATAGCGGTGCTTGAGGCGGATGTTTTCCGCGACCTCGGTATATTCGTCGAGCATGAAGGGCGGAGTCTTGGCGGTGTTGAGAATGCGCAGGTCGCTGACTTCGACTTCGACCTCGCCGGTTTTCATCTTGGGATTGACGGTCCCCTCGGGGCGCGGGGAGACCTTGCCCTTGATCGCCACGACGACTTCGTTGCGCACCCGGTCGGCTTTGCCGTGGGCTTCCGGATCGCGGTCGGGGTCGAGGGCGAGCTGCACGATCCCCTCGCGATCCCGCAGGTCGATGAAGATCAGACCGCCGTGGTCGCGGCGGCGCTGCACCCAACCCATCAGACAGACTTCCCGGCCGACTTCCACGGCCGTCACCTGCCCGCAATAATGACTTCTTTTCCAGTCTCCCAGCACGTCGTTCACGTTTATATCCTCCCCGTATCGATAAGTTGGTTTCTTAAGAGCAGATTTTTTCGAATTGGCAATTATAGTGACGCGGTTCGGGGGCCGTCAAGAACTATCCCGCGCGGCTTTCGTTCAGGGTCCGGGGGACGCTGCCGCGGCCAGAAATTCCTCGATGCCGTCCAGGGGAACGCTCTCCTGGGAGCTGGTTTCCATGGTCCGCAGCTGCCCCTGGCGGCGGGACATCTCGTCCTCGCCGAGGATCAGGACGCGTTTGGCCATCAGCTTGTCGGCGCGGCGCAACTGGGCCTTGAGGCTTTTCCCTTCGTAGTCCATTTCGGTGCGCAGCCCGCGCCGTTGCAGCCGGGACATGAGGGCGAAGGCGTAGCGCGCGGCGTCTTCGCCGAGGGCCGCCAGGAAAAGATCGGGACGGGCGGCTTCGATCCGCGCCTCACCCTTCATCAGCGCCAGGCGCTCGACGCCCATGGCGAAACCGATGCCGGGCAGGGGCGGCCCCCCCAGATCCTTGATCAGTCCGTCGTAACGGCCGCCGGCGGCGACGGCATTCTGCGAGCCGAGACTGCCGGTCACCATCTCGAAGGTGGTCTTGGTGTAGTAATCGAGGCCGCGCACCATGCGCGCATTGATGGAAAAGGCCGTGCCCACCTCCCGCAGATGCTTCTGCACGCGGGTGAAATGTTCCGTGCAACCGCCACAGAGATGGTCGAGGACCGAGGGCGCCCCGACGGTCGCCTCTTTGCAGCCGGGAACCTTGCAGTCCACCACCCGCAGGGGGTTGGTCCGGTAACGGCGGCGGCAGTCTTCGCAGAGCGTTTCCAGGCGATCTTCGAGAAAGGCGGTCAAGGCCTGCCGGTAGCCGGGTCGGCACTCGGGGCAACCGAGGGAGTTGATCTGCAGTTCGACATCGACGATGCCCACGGCTTCAAAGTAATGGGCGAGCATGGTCAGGACCTGGGCATCGATTTTCGCATCCTCGACGCCGATGACCTCGGCCCCAATCTGGTGAAACTGCCGGTAACGCCCTTTCTGCGGGCGTTCGTAGCGGAACATCGGCCCCATGTAATAAAGCTTGGCGATGGGGTCGCGGGTGTGCAGCTTGTTCTGGATGAAAGCGCGCATGACCGGCGCGGTCCCTTCCGGACGCAGGGTCAGGGAGTTGTCGCTCTTGTCGCGGAAGGTGTACATCTCTTTTTCGACGATATCGGTCGTTTCGCCGATAGAGCGCTGGAAGAGTTCAGTTTTTTCCACCACCGGGACGCGGATTTCGGAAAAGCCGTAAAGGCCGAAGATCCGGCGCGCCTGTTCTTCGAGAAATTGCCAGGTTTCCACTTCTCCGGGCAGGATGTCGTTCATGCCCTTGATGCCTGTGATACTCACGCCAGCAAACCTTTCATTGAATTCGGGAAAATATCGATGGAGTCGTCGCAGAGGGGAGCGGCGGGCCGGAACCCGGTCGGGACGGCGGCCGCGGATCCGTGCGGCGAAGGGTCTCAGCTGTTCGAGCGGGGGTTGCGCGGGGGGTGTTTCATTCTTTCAGTTCCGCGGCGGCGCGGGTGACGTTGCGTACCTGCTTGCCCTGATACATGGCCTGGTCGGCCAGGTCGATAAGGGTTTGTTTGTTGGCGGCGTCGCTGGGATAGACCGCATGCCCCACGGTGGCGGTAATCCGCACCGGCGTGGAGCTTTCCGCCAGGAAGACATGCTCTTCAATGGTCTTGCGAATCCTTTCGCTGACCACGGCACTGCCGTTGGCGCCGGTTTCCACCAACAGCGCGGTGAACTCATCCCCGCCGTAACGAAAGGCCAGGTCGACCTCGCGGATGCACCCGCGCAGCAGATCGGCGACTTCCCGCAAAACCCGGCTGCCGGCCAGATGCCCGTGGCTGTCGTTTACCCCTTTGAAGTGATCGAGGTCCATGAAAATCATGGAAAGTTCCTGGCCGTAGCGGTCCGCGCGACGGATTTCCTGATCGAGCATGACCTGCAGGTAGCGGTAGTTGTGCAGCCCGGTCAGGTCATCGATGTAAATGAGATCCTTGGTTCCCTGAAAACGGCAGGCATTATAAAAACCGCTGGCCGCCTGTTCGGCCAAAAACAGCAGGTTTTCGTAAGGAAAGGGTGTGGGCAGGTCCGCGCCCTGGGCGTTGTACAGGAACAGAGCGCCGCGCAGATGCTTACCGAAGCGCAGGGGAAAGACGCACAGTTCGCGCAGGTCCTGGGGAATGGCGATGTTTTGCGGAAGCTCGCCGCGCCGCATCAGGCGGAGCCCGCCGATATCGCGCAATTCCGGAAAGAGGGCCTGGGCCATGGCGATCAGCCGGACGTCGCTGTCGCTGCCCTGCTTGCCGAGCAGGCGCGGGGTGCGATTGCGCTCCTGCAAAAAAGCGAAGCCGCGTCCTTCGCCGATCTCCCGCAGCAGGGTTTCGATGGCTTGAGGCATGAGCCGGTCGAGTTCCATCTGCGACGCCAGGTTTTGTCCCGCCTGATAAAGACGGATCTGGCTCTTGAGCAGGGAATTTTCGTCGAGCAGGCGCCGTTGTTCGATGCAGCTGCGTACCAGGTGGCGCAGTTCCTCGGGATCGAAGGGTTTGAGCAGATAGTCTCGGGCGCCGCTTTTCAGGGCGTGGATGGCGGTTTCCAGGCTGGCGTGGCTGGTGGCCAGAATCACTTCCGGGGGGTTGTCGAGGCCCCGCGCCAGGCGCAGGACGTCCATTCCGCCGATGCCGGGCATGACCATGTCGGTCAGGACGACGTCGACTCCTCCCTGGCGCAGGCGGGTCAGGGCGCTGTCGCCGGTGGCGACGGCTTCGACCTGGTAGCCTTCATCGGCCAGCAACTCGGAATAGAGGCGGCGAAAAAACAGTTCGTCATCGACAACCAGAATGGTGGGTTTCTTCATCCCGAGGTGCTCCTCATAGCTAGAATAGCAGAGTAGCAGAGTGCCAATTTAGTGTCAACGGAATAGCCTTTGGTTCCAATGGGTTGCTTGCCAGGTGCGGGAATCGCTGACGAATCTCAGGCTGCCGTCGCGGTCGGTGCGCCAGAGGGGAATCCCCCGCGCCTCCAGGGCGTCCGTCACCCGGACATGGGGAAAGCGGAAGCGGTTGCCGAATCCCAGCGAGGCGAAAGCGAGCGTTGGCCGCACTTCGTCGAGCAGCCACTCGGGGTGACATTTACCGCTGCCGTGATGGGGCAGTTTCAACAGATTAGCGGGATAAGGCAAGGGTTGGTCGAGAAGCTGTTCGACTCCCGCCTCCTCCAGGTCCCCGGTCAAAAGTGCACCATTGTCGCCATGGCGGACGAGCAGAACGAGGGAGGCATCGTTGGGATTGTTCGGATTCTGCCTTGGAGTGAAAATCCACAGAGATTTATCGCCGCTTTCACGGCGCAGACTCCAGCCCGGCGGCGGGATGACGACCGGCACCCCGCTCTGGGCGAGGCCGGCGCGCAAGGGTTCGTTCAGTTTATCGGCCGTCTGTGCCGTCCAGAATTCGTCGACGGGAAAGTCTTCCAGTACCCGTGCCAGTCCCTGGCTGTGGTCGGGGTGGTCGTGGGTGAGAATGACCGCTTCAAGGCGGCGAACTCCGAGGCGGCCGAGGGCCGGTGCGAGCAGACGTCGGCCCACGTCGAAACGGGCGTCATGGGAGCCGCCGCCGTCGATGAGGAAATGTCTCCCGCCATCCAGGGTCAGCAGGGTGGCATCCCCCTGGCCGACGCTGAGGGACGTGACGGTCAGCGCCGACGAGCTTCTTGACGGTGCGATGAAGAGGAGTCCGGCGAGCAGGGCGCAGCCGGCTCGTGCCGGCCACCATCGTCGGATTCCCCCGGGCAGCAGCAGGCCGAGGGCAAGAAGCGTCGAGCCCGCCAGCAGGGCAGGGGAGGCATAACAGGTCACCGCTCCGAGAAAGGGCAGGTCGACGGTCCGGTCGACCAGTTCCAACACGGTTAGGGTGACCCGCCCACAACCGGTAAAGAGCAGGTCGGCGCCCGCCTCCCACAGGGGGAGCAGCAGCGCCCCTCCCAGTCCGAGGGGCACGGCGACCAGGCCGATAAGGGGGACGGCGAAGAGGTTGGCGACGAGCCCGGCGGGGGCCAGCAGGTGAAAATTGGCCAGAACCAGCGGGGTTGTCGCGACCGTAGCGGCGCCAGTGGTCAAGGCGAGCCCGACCAGGTAACTCAAGGCTTTCGGCCGGAGCCGCGAGCCGGGATGCCAGCGGGGCACCAGGACGAGGATACCGAAAAGTCCGGCAAAAGAGAGTTGAAAGGCCGGTTGGAAGAGGATCAGCGGTTCGGCGAGGAGGAAAAGAAAGGCGCAGCCGGCGAGAAGTTTCAGTGGGGGTGTGCGCCGGTTCGCAAGCATCAGCAGCGCGACCGCCGCGAGCATGACAAAGGCGCGGCGGGTGGCGATGCCGTCGCCGGTGAGCAGCAGGTAGCCGAAGAGCGGAACGAGCAGCGCCACCGGGAGTATTCGTCGCGCCGGCGCCAGCAGCAGCAGGCGTTCGGAGCGGCGATAGAGGCGGTTCGCTCCCGCATAAAGAAAGGCCGCGACCAGTCCCAGATGCAGTCCTGAGATGGCGAAGAGATGGGAAACGCCACCCCGGGCCAGGCGTTCGCGATCGTCTTGGCTCAGAAGGCTGGTGTCGCCGATGACCAGGGCGCGAACCAGCGGCGCGGCCTCGGCGGAAACCGCCCGGTCGATGGCCGCGCCCAGGCTTGTCCGCAGTCGCGCCGGAGTTGGTCTCATCCCCGGTGGATCAGCGAAGACCACCAGTTCGCGGGTGTCGGTCAGATGGGCGGTGGCGAAAATGCCGCGATAGGCGAGATGTCGGGGATAGTCGAACTCGCCGGGCAGGCCGAAGGCCCGTGGTGCCCGCGGCCGCGCCATGAAGCGAACCCGGCTGCCGCTACATGCCGGGTTCTCCCCCTGGTCGACGGAAACCCGCAGGATTCCGGAAACGGCCCGACTTTTTCCGCCGTCGACGATTTTTTCCGTCGCCACCTCCAGGTTGAATCCCCCTCCTTGACGCTGGGCCAGGGCGCGCACCCGCCCTTCGATAACCCAGGGGCCGGTGCCGGCGAAGGCGCGGATGTGGTCGGGAGCGGTCGGTGGGCCGAGGGCTTCCTGGTATAAGGCGATCCCCAGCAGAGAGAAGAAGAGGATCGGAAGTCCGATGCCGAAGCGGCGAATAAACAGAACGCCCAATCCGGCGGCAAGAGCGCAGAGGCTGGGTACGAGCGGACTGTCCCAGGGAGCGGGCAGGTAGGGGGCGCCGGCCAGGCCGGCGACATAGGCCGACAGGTAGTACCAGATCCCCATGCTGTTCTCAGCGTTGACCGCCGATGGCCGCCAGCAGGGCCAGCAAGCGATCGACCTGGGCCGGGTTGGGCGACGCGCCCCCCGTGGGCAGGCCGACCAGGCGCCGATAGTCTTCCCCCCGGGAGGCGCGGCGGGCGAGACGGAGATAGTCGATCCCGGCGCGCGGCGGCAGGTTCAGCAACAGGGAGTGTTTTCCCTCCGCGAGCAGGGCCGAACCGAGAGCCCGTTCCTGCAGATAGCTCGGGCTGGGATAAAGCAGGGTCCGCCGTTCGTCGAGCCGGGCCGAAACCGGGGTTTCGCCGGCGCCGCGCAGGCTCAGGGTCCAGATGCCGGGGCTGGGGAGGGGAAAATCGAGACGTACTTCCCCTGCGAGGTTGCCGGCCCTCAGCCAGAGCCCGGCGCTCGGTTCTCCCAGCAACCGCGCGTCGGTCGGTTCGGCCCCCTGGCGATAGACGGCTTTTTCCGCCTCGATGATGAAGGATTCCGGGGTCGGGGGGAGGGCGGCTTCGAGTTCCAGCAGCTGGATCACGGAGAGGGCCAGAAGGTCGGCATCCAGCGCTTGTTCGAAGCGCCAGCCGCCCAGGGGTTCGATCGGTGCCCGCTCCGGGGCGCTCAGTTCCAGATAATCGAAGCTGCCGTCGGGGGGGAGAGCGATGAGTGCTTCCTGCATGCCGGCGGTCAGTTCGACCTCGCCCAGTTCCACCCGGCCGAATTCCAGCGGCCCGTCGGCCTCCCAGGTGCGGCCGCCGAGGGTGATGCGGTGCCCCGGTCGGCGCAGGGCCGCGCCGAGCCGATAGCGTCCGCCATGGGGAAGGAGGAAGCGCAGGGTGGCGGTGGTGCGACCGGAGAGCCCGTTGAGCCAGCCGGCGCCGCTGTAGGGGCCGAAGGTTTCGAAGGTTTTGACCGAGACCGCATCGCCGGGCTGAAAACTCTCCTCGCCTTCGATGCGCCATTGCCGCCGGCCGTCAAGGAGTCGGTGATAGTCCTGGTCCTCTGGGTTGTCGGGAAGGCCGAAGGACCAGCCCAGGGATTCCACCAGGCTGACCACCCATTGCCGCTGGCTGAGCCCGGGTTCGGCCCGGGGAACGCCGGTCAGGGCCAGCCAGAAGAGAAGGGTCGCCAGGGTGCGTGTCTTGAACAAAAGCAAGCCTCCCGAACAGGTCGTTGATCCGAAACGCGGATCGAAAGCCAAGTTAGCACAGCCGTCGGATTTTGCCTAGGGCGCCCGATGCCGTCCGGTCTTCCCGGGAAAATGGGGACGCCGCCTTTGCCCTCCGTCTCGCCGCCGGCCGCTGTCCCCGGGGGTGGAGACCGGTGACCGTTTGCGTTCCTTTCACCGGCGGCCTCTCTCGCCGCGGCTTTGGCTCGGACGGGGGGAGCAGATGGGAAAAACCGATGACAAAAAAGCCCAAAAGCATCAACATTTCGAACATGGCCATCATTCCTTTCTGGTGTGATGGTCCGATGATCCGCCCAGCGTATGACATAATAAGTCACAGTTGTTGCTGGCGTCCTTGCTTGGGGATTGATTTGGTGTTTTTCGGTGCATCCATGTATATATGGATGCCGCTCCGTCGCTGACGGGAAGTGATTTCGAGAGGACGAAACGCATGAATGTGATCGATGTTAATGGGTTGACCAAGAGCTACGGGGCGCGACTGGTGCTCGACGGCCTGGTTTTCGCCGTGGCCGAGGGGGAGAAGGTGGGGGTCATCGGCCGCAACGGTTGCGGCAAGTCGACCCTGCTGCGGGTGCTCTCCGGCGGCGAGGATGCCGATGCCGGCGAGGTGATGCGCAAGCGGGGCCTGACGGCGGCTTATCTGCCGCAGGAACCGGAACTCGACCCCGACCTGACCATCGCCGAAACCCTGGAACGGGCGCTGGAAGAGGCGCGGCGCAAGCTCGAACGTTTCCACGAAATCGCCGCGCGCCTGCCCGCCGCCGGCGGCGACGAAGAGGAGCGGTTGCTGGCGGAACAAGAGGACTTGCAACTTTGGCTCGATCATCATGGCGCCTGGGATCTCGGCCACCGGATCGCCGACATCTCCGGCCGCTTCGGCATCGTCGAAATGTCCCGGCGGGTCGGGGAGCTCTCCGGCGGCTGGGTCAAGAAGGTGGCCCTCGCCGGGATGTTCTTGCGCGAGCCGGAACTGCTGCTGCTCGACGAGCCGACCAACCATCTCGACGCCGAGACCATCGCCGCACTCGAAGTCATGTTGTGCCGGTATCCCGGCGCGGTCATGCTGGTCACCCACGACCGCTATTTTCTCGACCGGGTGGTGGGGCGCATGTTCGAACTAGAGCAGGGGGTGTTGACCCAGTATCGGGGCAACTACAGCGATTATCTGCGGCAGAAACAGGAGCGACTCGAAGCCGAAGGGCGCTCCCAGAGCCGCTTGATGAACCTGTTGCGCCGCGAGGAGGCCTGGCTGCACCGGGGCCCCAAGGCGCGCACCACCAAGCAGAAGGCGCGTATCGGCCGGGTCGAGAACCTGCGCGAACAGAAGAAGGATCTGCGGGTGCGCGACGTCAAGCTGGAGTTCGCCGCCGAGCAGCGCCTCGGCGGCACCATCCTCGAGTTTCGCGACCTGGGGATCGAGTTGGGCGGCCGTCGCCTGGTCGCGGGGCTCTCCTTCATCCTGCGCAAAGGGGAGCGCATCGGTATCCTCGGCCCCAACGGCTGCGGCAAGACCAGCCTGCTCAAGACCGTGCTCGGCGAGCTGACAGCAAGCGCCGGCGAGGTGGTCGTCGGCGGCAATACCCGCATCGGCTATCTCGACCAGGCTCGCAGCGGGCTCGATCCCGAGCAATTTGTTCATGAAGCGCTGGGGGAGGGGGAATGGGTCGAAGTCGCCGGCCGGAAGCGGCACAAGATCGGCTATCTGGAAGACTTCCTCTTCCCCGCCGGCGAGCAGCGCAAACGTATCAGTACCCTTTCCGGCGGCGAACGGGCGCGGCTTTTGCTGGCCTGCCTGATGCTCCAGGGGGCCAATCTGCTCATACTCGACGAGCCGACCAACGACCTCGATATCCCCACCATGCAGGTGCTGGAAGAGGCCTTTTCCGACTTTTCGGGATGCGTGTTGGTCGTGACCCACGACCGCTGGTTTCTCGACCGCATCGCCACCGGCATCCTCCATTTCGAGGAGGGGGGGCGGGTGGTCTATTACGAGGGAAATTACGAGGATTTTCTGCGTTTTCAGGAATTGCGGGTGGAAGATGAACGGCAGGCGCGCAAGCTTGAGGCGAAACCGGCCGTTGCCGAGCCGAAAGCACGGAAGAAGACCGGTCTCGGTTACAAGGACAAGCTCGAACTCGAAGCCGTGGAACGGGAAATCGCCGAACTGGAGCAGGCCAAGGCCGAATATGAGCAGCTGCTCGCCGACCCGGCGCAACTGGGGGATCATGTGCGCCTGGCGGAAGTGGCCGGATCCCTGGAGGAACTGGATTGCCGGCTGGAACAATTGTTCGGGCGCTGGGAGGAACTGGAAACCCGCAATCAGGGCGGGTGAGAAATCAATAAATATCCGCCGGAAAAATCCATTTGCCGATTGCGGCCGACGGTGTTTAGTTTAAGAAATAAATAGTGGTGCGATTCTGTCTCCCGGGAGTCCTGTACGATGCGGGAAAAAATTCTTCTTACCAGCGCCGCCTCCGACAGTTGCGGATTGGGGGTGATTCTCGGCAGTGCCGGTCACGAGGTGCTGTATGCCGGCGAACTCGTCGAGGCCTGCGAATGTCTGCGCCAGCGTCCGTCCCTGGTGCTGCTCGATGCCGAGCTGCTGGCCTGTTCCTCCGGCGAGCGGCGCGGCGTTTTCGAAGCGCAGCTGCTGGCGGCGGATATCCCCTGTCTGCGTTTTTCCTCGAACGGCATGGCGCACGGTCGGATGCGGGAGCTGACCCCCCGCGCCTGGGCCTCCATCGTCAATCCCGCCGACAGCGACCATGTGCTCGAACAGGTTGGGCTGCTGCTGAGAATGCGCCAGTTGTTCCAGGCCCGGATGCAGGCCGAAGAACAGTTGATGATGCGCCAGATCGAACTCGAACAGAGCCTCTGTTCCGCTTCCCACATCCAGCGCAGCCTGCTGCCCCGATCTCTCCCCTATAACGACGCCTTTTCCTTCGCCTGGGAGTTTCTCCCCTGTGAAACCGTCGGCGGCGATCTTTTTTACCTGGCGCCTCTTTCGGAAGATGCCCTGATGGTCTATCTGATCGATGTGAGCGGGCACGGCATCCCCTCGGCGATGGTGACGGTTTCGGTCTATCAGAGCCTGACGGCGCAAACCGGGCGTCTGGTCAAGAGGATTCTCGACCGTCCGCCCTATTTCGAGGTGCCGGGTCCGGCCGAGGTTCTGACCGCTCTCGATCGCGAATACCCCTTCGAGCGCTTCGAGAAGTTCTTCAGTATCGTCTACCTGCTGCTCGATCCCCGCACCGGCGGGGTGCGCTACTGTAACGGCGGGCACCCGGCACCGATCCTGGTGCGGGCCGACGGAACCTGGGATCTGCTCGGCGAGGGGGGCACCCTGGTCGGCCTCGGCGGCGTGCTTCCTTATGAGGAAGGGCAGGTGCAACTGGCGCCTGCGGATCGTCTCTATCTCTACTCGGACGGCGTGACCGAACACTTTTCCCCCGCCGGAGAACCTTACGGAGACGGCCGCTTGCTCGATTTTCTTCTGCGCCACCGGCATCTCCCCCTGGAGCGGGTGATCCACGGGCTCATGTCCGATCTGCAGGGCTACGGCCGGGGTCGACCGCCGGGGGATGACGTCAGCTTTTTCGGGATCGAGTTCAACGGTCCGCGCTAAATGGCGGATTATCCGACCCCTTGGCCGACCGGGTCCACCCGTCTCGCTATTTTAATCCTTTCCGCCCTGAAAGTCCTCCTCGGTATCCCGCCAAGGGTTTATTTTTGAACGACTTCCGCGTTGACAATAACCCGCGC
>CALJLX010000480.1 GCA_937982495.1 uncultured Desulfuromonas sp. | reverse complement strand
GAGGCACCGGAGGAGGAATTCTAAGGCCTATCGGCTGCTGCGCCGGGCGATTCCGACGCTGCTGATCCTGCTGCTGGCGGGGGGAGGTTGGGAACTCCATCGGCGCGAGGGGCGGGATCTGAAATACTATGCCCGCGCCGAAGCGCAGCAACTGGCGGGGCGTTACCAGGAGGCGGCGCGGCTCTACAAAAAACTGCAGCGCCGACACCCCGATTCGCCGAAAGCGGACGTAGCCCTCTACCGGCTGGGTCAGATCCGCCAACTCCAGCTCAAGAGCTATCCGGAAGCGATTCTCGCCTTCCTGTCGCTGGAAAAAGACTATCCTCATTCCCCCCTGGCGGGGGATGCCCTGCGGCAGGTGGCGGATCTCTACAAAAATCAGCTTCTCGACTATTCCCGGGCGATTGTGATCTACCAGAAGCTCCTCGACCGGGGGACGGCGGATGCCGACGCCGTCCAGTACCAGATCGCCGACTGCTACTTTCGGCTCAACAACTTCGAGCAGGCCCGCATCGAGTTCGAAAGCCTGCTGAAAAATCACCCGGAGAGTTTGTTGAGTGCCGAAGTGCACTATCGCCTGGCGGTCAACCTGGCTCTGGAGGGCGAGGGAAAGAAGGCCATCGCGGCTTTTGAACAGGTGGAGGAACGCTGGCCGGAAAGCCCCTATGCCGTCGAGGCGCGCTTCGGACGGGCCGGGGTGCTGGAAGACCGGGATGACCTCGGCGGAGCGCTGCGCCTGCTGGAGAAGCTGCGCGACAGCTATCCAAACGGCGAGATTCTCGAACAGCGGATTTCCCAGGTGAAGACCAGAATCAAGAAAAAGACCCAGGGATTGTAGGATTTATGGATATCGCGGTTATCGGTGCGGGCAGCTGGGGAACGACCCTGGCCAATCTGCTGGCGAAGAAAGAGCATCGGGTCACTCTCTGGATCTATGAGCGGGATCTCGCCGCGCGCATGGTTGCCAGCCGGGAAAACGACCTCTATCTCCCCGGTTTTCCCCTCTCCCCCCAGCTCGACTTCACCGCCGATCTGGAAGCGGCGGTACGGGGACGGCAACTGGTTCTGCTCGTTCCCCCTTCCCAGGTCATGCGTCAGGTTGTCTCCGGCATTGCCGGCGAGATCGGGGCGGAGACGCTGCTCGTTTCCGCCTCCAAGGGGATCGAGAACGACTCCCTGCAGACCATGGCGGAAGTCATCGGCGACTGCCTGGGCCCTAAAAGCCGCGAGCGGCTGACTTTTCTTTCCGGCCCCTCTTTCGCCCGCGAGGTGGCGGCGGAAATGCCCACCGCCGTGGTCGCCGCTTCCAGCGACGGACAGGCGGCGGCGACGACCCAGGAGGTCTTCAGCACCCCCTATTTTCGCGTCTACACCAACGACGACGTAATGGGGGTGGAACTGGGCGGGGCTTTGAAAAACGTCATCGCCCTGGCGGCGGGCGTTTCCGACGGTCTCGGCTTCGGCTATAATACCCGGGCGGCCCTGATCACCCGGGGGCTGGCGGAAATGAATCGCATGGGCCAGGCCCTGGGCGCCAATCCGGCGACTTTCGCCGGCCTGGCGGGCATGGGCGATCTGGTGCTGACCTGTACCGGCGACCTCTCCCGTAACCGCACCGTCGGGATGGAACTGGGGCGAGGGCGGACCCTGGCGGAGATCCTCGCCGGGATGAAGATGGTGGCCGAGGGGGTGAAGACCACGCTTTCCGCCTATCAGCTGGCCTGTCGTCTCGGCGTCGATATGCCGATCACCGAGCAGATGTACCGGATCCTTTACGAAAACAAGGATCCCCGCCAAGCCGTCACCGATCTGATGCTGCGCGGCCTCAAGGCCGAAGCGGCCTGAAACGGAAACCAAAGAGGAGATCCCATGATTCAGCGTTTCATAGGCGCCTGTCTGTTCTTTCTGCTTTTTTCCTCTCCCGCCTTGGCCGGGGAGTTCGCTCTGATTCAGACCAGCCTCGGCGACATCAAGGTTGAACTGAACCGGGAGAAAGCGCCGCTGTCGGTGGCCAATTTCGTCGCCTACGCCGAGCAGGGCTTCTACAAGGACACGATCTTTCACCGGGTGATCAAGGATTTCATGATCCAGGGCGGGGGTTTCACCGCCGATATGAAGCGCAAGGAGACCCTCCCGCCGATCAAGAATGAAGCGGCCAACGGCCTGAAAAACCTGCGCGGGACGATCGCCATGGCTCGCACCAATGTTATCGACAGCGCGTCCAGCCAGTTTTTCATCAATCACAAAGACAACGATTTTCTCGATCATAGCGGCGTGTCGCCTGCGACCTACGGCTATGCCGTCTTCGGTCGGGTCGTCCAGGGCATGGAAGTGGTCGATGCCATCGCCGCGAAAAAGACCGGAGGCAACGGCTTGTTCAAGGATATGCCGGTCGAGCCGGTGATCATTCGCGACGTACGGTTTCTGCAAGAAGGGCGGTAGGCTATAGGCTTAGGATGTGAAAGCTGCTTGCCGACGGGACAGCCGTCGGCCCGGGGGAGCGAAACGTGACCGCCATCCGCATCATGACATACAGCCTAGGGGAGTGTCGGGGCGCGGACGGCCGGGTCGATCCCGAGCGGATCGTCGCGGTGGTCAATGAGGCGACCCCGGATGTTCTGGCGGTGCAGGATCTGGAGACCGCGTCTCTACCCGATCAGCTCGATTATCTCGCCCGCCGGCTCGGCATGCGCGCTTATCGTGCCCCGCAGGCGCCCGGTTGCGGTTGGCTTGCCCACGCCCCGCTCCGGGGACTTCAGGGTTACGACCTGGGGCAGGGGGGCTGCCTGCTCCGCGCCGATCTCGATGTCGACGGAAAACGCTTGCATCTTTTCAACCTGCGCCTGACCTCGGAGCGCCAGGCGCGGCAACGGCAGATCGCCACCCTGGTCGGTCCCGACCTCCTCGGCGACCGTTCCTTGACCTGTGCCACCTTGCTGATCGGCGATTTTGCCGACAGCTTCTGGGGCGCCGGCAACCTCGCCCTGGGCCTCCATCTGAAAAAGGCCGTCCGCTCCTTCTGGCGCGGCACCTATCCCGCCTCCCTCCCCCTCATTGACCGCGATCGCGCCTATTATCGCGGGCATCTGCGCATCATCGACAGCTGCATACCGAGAAACGCCGCCGCTCGCCAGGCCTGTCGCCACCTGCCGCTGATCGTCACCGTCGAGGTCACCGACCCGCGCACCTTCCTGCGGGCGGAAAAACTCAAACGGAGCCGGATGGAAGTGGCCCCGGGCTGACAAGGTGACAAGGTTATGCACACCTGTGGATAAGGCTGTTGAAAAGAACCTGCGAAAGGGGATGAGCCGAGGCCGGGCCCTGCTGCTGCTGGAGCGTCTCGAAGGGCTCTACCCCGACGCCCGTTGCGCCTTGTTCTATCGCAATCCCCTGGAGTTGCTCATCGCCACGATCCTTTCGGCGCAATGCACCGATGTCCGGGTCAACCAGGTTACGCCCGCCCTCTTTGCCCGCTACCCCGATGCCCAGGCCCTGGCGAACGCCGATCCCGCCGAACTCGAAGAGCTCATCCGCTCCACCGGATTTTTCCGCAACAAGGCTAAAAATATCATCGGTTGCGCGCGAACGCTGGTTCTGCAGCACGACGGCGAGGTGCCGCGCCGGATGGAAGAACTGGTCGCCCTGCCCGGGGTCGGACGCAAAACCGCCAACGTGGTTCTGGGGAATGTCTTCGCCATCCCCGGCATGGTCGTCGATACCCACGTCAAGCGGCTGGCTGGGCGCTTCGGGTGGAGCCGGGAAAGCGACCCGGTGCGCATCGAGAAGGATCTCTGCCGTCTCCTTCCTCAGGACCGCTGGACCCAAACCAGCCATGTCCTCATCCTCCATGGCCGGGCCCTGTGCAAGGCACCCATTCCCTACTGTACTCTCTGCCCGGTCCTCGATCTCTGTCCGCGCCGGGGCATAACCCGTTCCCGCTGAACCGGACAGTTTTTCACGTGAAACAAAAAGGCCCATGCTTTTCACCGCACGGGCCTTTGATCGTTTTTACAAGGAATTCGCCCTGCTTGGGGTCAGTCCTTTTTCTCTTCCTCCCCTTCGTCGGGCAGGGACGGAATCAACGTGATGCTCTGGTCGTCCTCGTGGGGCTTGTCGGTAATCTGCTTGGTCGAGTTGTCGAGGCTGATCGATTTGCCCTCGCGGTCGAAGACCGAATTATCGTCGAGGATGACCAGTCCCAGGCGTTCCGCCACATCCCGCCGATATTGATACTGGTGGTTGAGTTTTTCCCGGCGCAGGCGATAACTGAGATACATCCAGACCATGGCGAAAACCGCCGCGACCCCCAGCAGGACACCGAGGGAGGCGAGGAGATAGAAGGCCGCCCGCTCCCCGGCATGGCCGATGAAAATCAGAATATCGTCGATCTTGTAGATGATCCCGGCGGCCAGCACCAGCAACAGCAGGCCGAGGAGAAAGGGGACTTGGCGGGTGATGTTGAGGGCCACCTGCAGCTTGGAGGGGGAGGAAAGATCGCCGCCGAACCCGGCGGCCAGTTCCTTGCTCGTCGAATGGGAGTAATCGTAAAGGTACTTGTTGAAAAAAAGGATCACCACTCCAAACATGAAGGTGATGGCCACCGGCGCGATGAAGGAGGCGAAGATGTAGGGGCGCCAGGGGAAGGATGCGTCGGGGGAGGAGAGGTGGATGACGAAGCAGACGAAGAAAATCAGGCCTTCAATCACCATCAGGATGATCAGGTAGTTGAGGATGAAACTTTTAAGTTCGGTTTTGTCGAACAGA
Source organism: uncultured Desulfuromonas sp. (assembly GCA_937982495.1). Classification (GTDB taxonomy): domain Bacteria; phylum Desulfobacterota; class Desulfuromonadia; order Desulfuromonadales; family Trichloromonadaceae; genus Trichloromonas. The sequence continues at coordinate 14,589 of CALJLX010000480.1, read as the reverse complement.
TTGGCGATACCTTTGAGTTTTTCGTCGGAAGTGCCGCTCATGGAAAAGTCCTTTGATCAGTTTGAATGAGGCATCGCTCCGTGACGCGAGCGGGACCGGCAGGCGAGCCAGGTTGGACGTGAAGGTTAGGTAAGCATAAATGAAGGGGCATATTAGCAGTCTTTTTTTTAATAATCAAACGATGAGAAGGGCGTTGGAGGATTCCCGGCAGAGGCCGGGATCGGCGAGAGGAAAAATTGACAGGAATGAGCCAAGGGGGTATCTTACCGGGGCTTTTTATGAGATGAAGCCAACTCCGAGGAGAGAAAGGAAAGCAACAAATGTTACCAGCGGCCAAAGGCGATATCGTGACCGTTCAGTATACGGGCAAGTTGAGCAACGGCGAGATCTTCGACGCCTCCCCCGACGACCGGCCCTTGCGGTTTGTCATCGGCAAGAAAGAGGTGATTCCCGGTTTCGAGGAAGCCGTGACCGGCATGGTGACGGGAGAAAAACGCACCGTGACCATCCCCGCCACCCAGGCCTACGGGCAAAAGCTTCCGGAACGGGTCGAGGAGATCGACCGCGCCCGCCTTCCGGAAACGCTCAATCCCCGCGTCGGCGATCGCCTGGAAATCACCGGTCACGACAACAGCCGGCGCATCGTCGAGGTTGTCGCGGTCAGCGACCAGACCCTGACCCTCGATGGGAACCATCCCCTGGCGGGACTGGATCTGACCTTCGACATCGCCATGCTGGAAGTGGTGAAGCAGCCGAAGCTTTTCTAGGCGACGGACGAAAATGGCATTCCCCGGCCCCGCCCGATAAGGAGCGGGGCTTTTTTGCGTCCACTTCAGCGGCGGTAAGGCTTAAGGATGATGGTACCGATATTGAGCAGGGTGTTTTCGGGAATAGTCGGACACCCTTGGTTCGCATTCGGGATGCCGTAGGGTTCGCCGGGCTGGGGTTGTCCCCGGGTTTTTTCCCGGGCCGCCAGGCACCAATCGCCGGCGGTTGGAAGGTAGAGGGTGAAGCGGCCGTCCTCCCGGGCGGGAAGGGAGGTGTGGTCGGGCATGCGATGGCGGTTGCCGTCGCGGTAGGCGAGGACGAAAGCACCGCCGGCGGGGCGACCCTGCTCGTCGAGGAGAAGACCGGTGACGCCGGTCTTGCCCCCGGTCAGGGTGGTGTCCCCGAGAATCGGGCGCTGGGAGAGGCTGTGCAGCCGAAAGTCGACCCGAATCAGTTCCCCTTCCCTGACCCGTACCGGATTGCTCTCCGGCAGCGCCCAGGCATCCCCCGGCCGGGGCGGGCCGCTGTCGCCGCCGTTTCGGCGCGAACGGGCAACCAGGTAGAAGTCGCCGGGGCCGCAGTCGAGGAAATAGTCCCCCTGGTCATTGGCCGGTGCGGCGAAATCGGCCGGTCCGCGCAAGTTGCTCGCGGGGTTGCGATAGGCGTAAATGATCGCCGAGGGGTGCGGGGCGCCTCCGGCAGCGCTGATCCGGCCATGAACGCCGGTCTCCAGCCTCGGGGCCGGTGCGGCCGGGGGCGGCGGCGAGGCGGCGAGACAGGCGCCGATCAACGGCAGCAGCAGGGCCGGTAACCGATGCCAGGGGATCATGGCAGTTCGGCGAAGCCGTCGCCGTCCACGGTCAGAAGCCATAAGGATTGCCGGGTATCGCCATTGGCGGAAATGGCGAAGGGGCGGGAGGCCCCGGTAAAGTTTTCGACCCGGGAGAGACTCTCGCGCAAGCTCTGTCGGTCCTGGACCTGGGGCTGGTTCATCAGTTGCAAGAGCAGGCTGGCCACATCGTAACCCTGGGCTTCAAGAATGCTCGGGGCGACACCGTAGCGGGCGCGATAGGCTTCCACGAAGCGGCGCACGTTAGCGGCGTCGGCGTCGGCGTAAAAGCCGTCGGCGAAAATCGCCCCTTGCAGATATTTTCCGGCAGCGCCAAGCAGTTCGGGGGAGTTCCAGCCCTGGATGCCGAGCAGCTGAACTCCTTGCAGGCCGTAGTAACCGAGCTGCGGGGCGATCAGGCTGATCCTTTCCGGATAATCGGGGATGAAGAGTGCCTGGAAAGGGGGGGGCGCGCTCTCTGTGCTCTCGCCGTCAGGGTTTTTGTTGGGGTCTTCCCCTTTGAGCAGGCCCAGGGGGAGACGGAAGTCGGTGAGATTTTCCCCGTAGCCCTCGGTGGCGACGATCCGCCCGCCGCGTCGGAGTACGGCATTGACGAAGGCCCCCGCCAGTTCCTTGCCTTGCGAGGACTCGGGATAGAGCACGGCAAAGCTGGTCAGCCCCCGGCGCTCCATGACCTGACTCAGCAGCGCCTCGACCTGGGCTTCAGGGGTCAGGGAATGACGGAAGACGAAGTCGCCGATCTCGGGAATGCCCTCTTTCGGGGTCAGAGCGAAAAGCGGGATGCGCAACTGCTGCGCCTGCCGGGCGGCGACGGCGGCGGCACCGCCGGTGATCGGTCCGGCGATGGCCAGGACGGTTGGGTCGGCGGCCAGATCGCTGACGGCAAGGGAACTCTCCTCGGGCGTGGCCCCGGAATCGCGAACCATCAGGCGGGCGCCGGGCCGGCTCTGGTTATGCTGTTCCAGCGCGAACTCCATTCCCTGGCGGATCAGTTGGCCAAAGGGGGCATGGCGGCCGTGCAGGGGGAGCAGGACCCCGAGCGCGCGTCCGGGTGTCGGCGGCCCCGGAGGAAAGGGCGAGACGGCAGCCACAGGCGCGGGGGAGGAGAGGGGAGTCGGGGAGGAGGCGGCGAGAGTTGCGGGATCCCCACCGCCGAGTTGGCGCCAGAGCGCCTCGGCCTCTGGCCGGTAGGGATAGGGGAGGGCGCTCTGCATCACCGGCGCCAGCAGGCTTTTCGCCTGTTCCGCGAGCCCCTGCCGGAAAGCGCGGTTGGCTTGCTGGGCGCGGGCATCCTGCCCCAGCGGCGTCCCCTCGAACATGAAGACGGCTTCGGCGAGATCGCCGTTGGAGAGCCGTGGCAAGGTGTCATGGGCCAAGGCGAGCAGGGTTTCATCGCGCCCTTCGTCATAGCGCTGAATGGCGGCGAGCGCCTCCAGATTCTGGCCGAGGGCGATCTGGATCTCGGCCAGGGCCCTCGCCCGGAGGAGTTGATCGGCGGGCGACAGCTGGGACGGGTTGCTCTTGAGCAGGCGGGCGAGGGCCGGCTCCTTCTGTCCGGAGGCGGCCAGGGCCAGTCCTTCGACGAGCAGGGCGTCGGCTCCCTTCCGGTCCTCGGGAATGCGGCCGGTATAGAGCAGAGCCTCGGAAGGGCTCCCCTGTTCCTGGAAGATGCGGGCCAGGTAGAGGTAAGCCGTGGGCAGGTCGGGATCCTGGAAGTTGCGGATGACAAAGCCGCGCAGCAGGGACAAGGCCTGTTGGCGGTCACCGGCTTCATAAGCGGAAATTCCCTGTTTCAGGGCGGGATCGCCGTCCGTCGTCGCGAAGGCTGAAAAAGCCGTCATTAAGAGCAGCAAAATGGTAATGAAGCAGACGGCGCGGCGACCTGACATGGGTCTCTCCCGGGAAAAATCCCTCATTCGAATAGATTCTTGACCTTATCGAAAAAACTCTTGCCCATGGGATGCATGTCCTCGCCGCTTTCCCGGGCGAATTCTTCCAGCAGTTCCTTTTGTTTGGCGGTCAGCTTGGTCGGGGTTTCCACCCGCAGGACCACCAGCTGATCCCCCCGGCCGTAGCCTTGCAGACTGGGGATACCCTTGCCGGAAAGGTTGAGCACCTTTCCCGACTGGGTCCCGGCGGGCACCTTGATCTTCAGTTTGCCGTCGAGGGTCGGAACTTCGATTTCGCAGCCCAGGGCCGCCTGCACGAAGGAAATGGGCGTTTCGCAGATGACATCCTGCCCCTCGCGCTTGAAGATCGGGTGCTCCTTGACCGTGATGACCACATAGAGATCTCCCGGAGGACCGCCCTGGGAACCGATTTCCCCCTCGCCGCTGAGCTTGAGTCGGCTGCCGGTCTCGACCCCCGGCGGAATTTTCAGGGAGAGGGTCTTTTTGCCCTTGGTTTTGCCGGTGCCGCGACATTCCGGGCAGGGGCTTTCGATGATCCGCCCCTCGCCGCCGCAGCTCGGGCAGGGACGGGTGAGGGAGAAGAACCCCTGCTGGTACCGGACCTGACCGGCCCCCTGGCAGGTGGGACAGGTTTTCGGGCTGGTCCCTTTCTTCGCGCCGCTGCCGCCGCAGGCCTCGCAGGTCTGATGGCGGGGGATCTGGACCTTGGTTTCCAGGCCGAAGGCGGCCTCCTCGAAGGCGATGCTGAGGTTGTAGCGCAGATCGTCGCCGCGCCGTCCCCGGCCCCGTCGGGCCGCGCCGCCGCCGAAGATATCGCCGAAAATGTCGCCGAAGATATCCTCGAAGGGACTGCCGCCAAAACCGAAACCCTCGGAAGAAAAACCGCCGCCGCCCCCCAGGCCGGCATGGCCGAACTGGTCGTAGGTCGCCCGTTTCTGGGCGTCGGAGAGGACCGCGTAGGCTTCGGTCAACTCCTTGAAGTGTTCCTCGGCCTGCTTGTCGCCGGGATTCTTGTCCGGGTGATACTGCAGGGCGAGACGCCGGTAGGCCTTCTTGATCTCGGTTTCGCTGGCGTTGCGATTGACGCCGAGCACCTCGTAATAGTCGCGTTTGCCGTTAGCCAAGGGACGATCCTTCTTTCATAAAAAATGCGTGTAGGGGCGCAGCATCCTGCGCCCCTACCTCGTACCGGAAAATCGAAAAATCCCGATTATTTCTTGTTCTCGTCGACTTCCTCGAACTCGGCGTCGACGACGTTTTCGCCGCCTTCTTTCGTTGCGTTCTCCGTGGTCGCGCCTTCACCGGGGCCTTCGGCCTGAGTCTTGGCGTAAATGGCCTCGGCCAGCTTGTGCGAAGCCTGGGCGAGAGCCTCGGTCTTCTGCTGGATCTCCTCGGCGCTGTCGCCTTCCATGGACTTCTTGAGGTCTTCCAGGGCGCTGTTGATCTTGCCCTTGGTTTCGGCGTCGATCTTGTCGCCATGCTCCTTCAGCGACTTCTCGGTGCTGTAGGCCAGGCCGTCGGCCTGGTTGCGGGCCTCGATCAGTTCGCGCTTCTTCTTGTCCTCGCCGGCATGGGCCTCGGCATCCTTGACCATCTTCTCGATTTCCGCGTCGGAGAGACCGCTTGAGGCGGTGATGCGGATCGACTGTTCCTTGCCGGTGCCCAGATCCTTGGCCGAGACATGGAGAATGCCGTTGGCGTCGATGTCGAAGGTCACTTCGATCTGCGGTACTCCGCGCGGCGCGGCGGGAATGCCGACCAGTTCGAATCGGCCGATGGTCTTGTTGTCGGCGGCCATTTCCCGCTCGCCCTGGAGCACGTGCACCGATACCGCCGGCTGGTTGTCGGCGGCGGTGGAGAAGACCTGACTCTTCTTGCAGGGGATGGTGGTGTTTTTCTCGATCAGTTTGGTCATGACCCCGCCCAGGGTCTCGATACCGAGGGAGAGGGGAGTGACGTCGAGGAGCAGGACGTCCTTGACTTCGCCCTTGAGCACGCCCCCCTGGATGGCGGCGCCGATGGCGACGACCTCGTCGGGATTGACCCCCTTGTTGGGCGTCTTGCCGAAGATCTCCTGAACCCGCTTCTGCACCGCCGGCATGCGGGTCATGCCGCCGACCAGGATGACTTCGTCGATATCCGAGGCCGACAGTCCGGCATCCTTGATGGCGGTCTTGCAGGGCTCGACCAGCTTGTTGAGCAGGTCTTCACAGAGGCTTTCCAGCTTGGCGCGGGTCAGCTTGATGAGCAGGTGTTTGGGTCCGCTGGCGTCGGCGGTGATGAAGGGCAGGTTGACCTCCGTCTCCATCGAGCCGGAAAGCTCGCACTTGGCCTTCTCCGCCGCTTCCTTGAGGCGCTGCAGGGCCATCTTGTCGCTGCGCAGGTCGATCCCCTGCTCCTTCTTGAACTCGCCGGCGACGTAGTCGATGATGCGCTGGTCGAAGTCCTCGCCCCCGAGGAAGGTGTCGCCGTTGGTCGACTTGACCTCGAAGACGCCGTCCCCCAGTTCGAGGATGGAGATGTCGAAGGTGCCGCCGCCGAGGTCGAAGACCGCGATCTTCTCCTCGGCCTTCTTGTCCAGGCCGTAGGCGAGGGAGGCGGCGGTCGGCTCGTTGATGATGCGCAGCACGTTGAGTCCGGCGATCTTGCCGGCGTCCTTGGTCGCCTGCCGCTGGGAGTCGTTGAAGTAGGCGGGGACGGTGATGACCGCGTCGGTCACTTCCTCGCCGAGATAGTCTTCCGCCGTCTGCTTCATCTTCTGCAGGATCATGGCCGAGATTTCCGGCGGGCTGTATTTTTTCTCCCGCGCCTCGACCCAGGCGTCGCCGTTATCTGCCTTGAGAATCTTGAAGGGGCTGATGCGAATGTCTTTCTGCACCGCCTCCGAATCGAACTTGCGGCCGATCAGGCGCTTGATGGCGTAGAGGGTGTTTTCCGGATTGGTGACCGCCTGCCGCTTGGCCTGCTGCCCCACCAGACGCTCGCCGTTTTCGGCGAAGCCGACCATCGACGGCGTGGTGCGGGCGCCTTCCGAGTTGGCGATGACGACCGGTTCGCCGCCTTCCATGACCGCCACGCACGAGTTGGTGGTGCCGAGGTCGATACCGATGACTTTACCCATGATGATTTCCTCCTTGTGTTGATCCCTGAAAACGGGTGACTTTTTACGGTTTCGGCAGGGCGGCTAGGCGGCGGGCGCCTTGGCCACCATGACCAGGGTCGGGCGCAGCAGGCGGCCGTTGAGCTGGTAGCCCTTCTGCAGCTCCTTCACCACCGTGTTGGCCGGATGCTCGGCGCTTTCCAGTTGCCCCATCGCTTCGTGCCAGGCCGGATCGAAGGGCGCGCCTTCCGCCTGGATCGGGGTGACGCCGAACTTTTCCAGGCTCTTGGCGAAGAGACCGAGGGTCATCTCCACCCCCTGACGCAGGCTCTCCTCGCCCGCGCCGCCTTCCTGGCGGGCGTGTTCGATGGCCCGCTCGAGATTATCCAGCACCGGCAGCAGTTCCTTGAGGATATTTTCGTTGGCGAAGCGCGCCAGATCTTCCTTTTCCTTCTGGGCGCGGCGGCGGAAATTCTCCAGGTCGGCCCGTTCGCGCAGATAGAGATCCCAGTTCTTCCGCGCCTCTTCTTGTGCCGCCGCCAGCTGTTCCTCCAGGGCCGGAACGGATTCCCGGGTCTCGGCCGCGCCCGTTTCCTCGGCGAACTCGGCGGGCGCCTCTTCGCCGGCGGGCTGGGACTGCTCTTTGAGTTTTTCGGATTTTTTTGCCACGATAAGCGTTCTCCTGTGTCTGTCTATTCCAATTCGTTTTCGAGAATCTGGCTGACCAGGCGCGCGGTGTAGTCGACCACGGGAATCACCTGGGAATAGTTCATGCGGCTGGGGCCGATCACCCCGAGGGTGCCGATCGTTCCCCGGCTGCTCGAATAGTTGGCGGTAATCAGGCTGCATCCCTCGATTTCCCGGTATTCGGATTCGCTGCCGATGAAAATCTGCACGCCCCGCGCCAGCTGGCTTTTATCGAGCAGTTCGACCAGCAGATTCTTCTGCTCAAAGGCCCGAAAGAGCCGCTTCATCCGTTCCAGGTCCTTGAATTCGGGCTGTTCCAGAATATTGGAGGCGCCTTCGATGTAGACCTGCCCTCCCAACTCGTCGCTCATGGCCTCTTGCGAGAGTTCCAGGGCGCGGCTCAGCAGCTTGTCGTAGATCGCTTTCTCCTCGGCCATTTCCCGGACGATCTTGGCTTTGATCTCCTGGATGCTCAGGCCGCTGAGGGTCTGGTTGAGATAGTTGGAAATCTGCTCCAGTTCCGGTTGGGAAAGGGAGAGGTCGGTTTCGATGACCTTGTTCTGCACCATCCCGGATCGGGAGACAAAGATGACCAGCAGCCGCCCCTGGGAGAGTTTGAGAAACTCGATATGGCGGAAGACCGTGCAGTTGAAGCGCGGCGTCATCACCACCCCGGTGTAGCTGGAAATGGCCGAAAGCACCTTGCCCGCCTCCCGCAGCCGCTCTTCGACGCGCAGGCCGTCAATGCGGTAATACTGTTCGATGCGGTTTTTCTGCTGCGAGTCGAGCTGTCCGACCTGCAACAGGGTGTCGACGTAAAAACGATAGCCCTTTTCCGTCGGCACCCGTCCCGCCGAGGTATGGGGGGAGACGATGTAGCCCATCTCTTCGAGATCGGCCATGACATTGCGCACCGTTGCCGGCGACAGGCCGAGATGGTGGCGGCGGGTCACCGCCCGCGAACCGATCGGTTCGGCGGTGCCGATGTAATCCTCGACGATCGCTTCGAGAATGCGCCGACTACGCTCGTTGAGTTCATCGCTCATGGTTTTTCCGGCCCCAAAAAACTCAAGCCGGAAAGCCCCGGCCGTCATTGCCTTAGCACTCATCGCTTCCGAGTGCTAACGTCGCACAACATAACAATGCCCCTTTTCTTTGTCAAGGGCAAAGCCCCCCATTACAGGGCATTTTCTCCTGTGTATGGACCAGGCTAGAGGAAGGGGAGGATCAGGTGATCGAAGATCAGCCAGCCGGAAAGGTCGAAGGTCCAGCGGTCGTCTTCATGACGCAGATGGCTGCCGGCGCGGGCGATGGCCGGGGCGAAGTGGGCGGCGAGGGAGGTTCCGAAACGCGCGGAAAAAGCCCGGTCGTCGATCCCCTCGGCGGTGCGCAGGCCGAGGTAGAGGGTTTCGGCCATGGCCCCGGCGCGGTCGAAGACTTCCAGTTCCGCCAGGGGATCGCGTCCCGCCGCCAGCTTCTGTTCATAGTCGGCGAGATCGCCGGGAACCGCCAGGCGTCGCCCCCAGCCGGCGGGGTCGAAGGCATGGCTGCCGGCGCCGAGGGCCAGGCAGCCTTGGCGACGCCAGTAGCCGAGGTTGTGCCGGCATTCCCGCCCGGGGCGGGCATAGTTGGAGATTTCGTAGTGACCAAAGCCGGCTTCGGCAAGGCGTTCATGGAGGAGGGTATACTGCCGGGCGTAACTCTGCTCGTCGGGCAGGGCCAATCCCCCCCGGCGCTGCAGGGCGTGGTAAGGGGTTTCTTCTTCCACGCTCAGGCCGTAGCAGGAGAGGTGCTCCGGCTCCAGGGCGAGAAAGGCGACGATTTCCCGCTTCAGGTCGGCCGGACTTTGACCGGAGCGGGCATAGATCAGGTCGAGGCCGAGATTGGAAAAACCCGCCGTGCGACTCCAGGCCACCGCCTGGCGGATGTCGGCGGCGCTGTGGATGCGGCCGAGTTGGGCCAGGGCCCGATCGTCGAGGGATTGGGCACCGAGGGAAAGGCGGTTGACCCCGGCAGCACGGTAGCCGGCGAGAGAGTCCGGCGTGAGGGTGCCGGGGTTGGCTTCGAGGCTGATTTCACAATCGGCGGCGAGGCCGAAGCGGGCGGCGGCCGTCTGCAGAATCCGGCCGACCTGCGGCGGTGTCAACAGTGACGGGGTGCCGCCGCCGAAAAAGATCGTCGCCAGCGGCCCCTTCCAAATTCCGTCGGCCGCGGCCAACTCCAGCTGCTTGAGCAGCAGGTCGACATACTCCCCCAGCACTGCCGGGGAATGACGGTCGGTGGAGAAGAAGTCGCAATAGGGGCATTTGCGGACGCAGAAGGGGATGTGCAGGTAGAGGGAGGTCATGCGCAAAAAGGGCGGCCGGGATGAGCGGCCGCCCTGTCAGGGGTTACCAGAAGAAGATGAAGGACATCACCGAGAGGCAAAGGACCGCGAGCAGCACCCCGATCCCCACCGGATAGGCGCCGAGCCGACTGCGGCGCTCGATGGCGGCGTCGATGGCGGCGAGATCCCGTGACGACCCAGAGGTCAGGCGCGCGCCGGCCTTCTGCAGATTGGCGCCGGGGTCGGCGAAGAAGCGAGCCAGGGCGCCGGGAATCCCCCGGACGAAAATGCGGTCGCCCCAGTTGTTGAGGCCGTTGAAAATCCGGTCGCTCAAGGAGTAGAAGAGGCGTCCGCCCTTACGGTAGACCCAATCGGCGTCGACATTGACGCTGCGGATTTCCGCCGGGTAAATGCCGGATAACAGCAGCAGAGTGAAGGCCAGCGCCGAGAAGAAGAGCAGCTGGGTCTGGGCGACGACGTGGGAAACGGTGTAGGGCTGGTAGTCGGTGGCGTAGGGGAGCAGGCGATAGAGATACTGGGGGAAGCTGCCGATAAAGATACAGAGAAAGGCGGTCAGGCCCATGGCCAGTAGCATGTGCCGGGGGGCTTCCTTGCAGCGCAGCCCCGAATCGTGGGAATAGAAGGCGAAGAAGGGGATCTTGATCCCGGCATGGTGGAAAACCCCGGCCGAGGCGAAGAGCAGCACGAACCAGACCAGGCGCAGATTGTCGTGGGCGGCGGCTTCCATGACCATCGATTTGCTGACGAAACCGGAAAAGAGGGGGAAGGCCGAGATCGAGGCGGCGCCGACGATGCAGAAGGCGCAGGTCCAAGGCATCGATTTGTAGAGTCCGCCCAAGTCGGTGGCGTTGATCTTGCCGGTGCGGTAAAGGACCGCGCCCATGGTCATGAACAGCAGCCCTTTGAAGAGGATGTCGTTGAAGGCGTGGGCGACGGCACCGTTCACCGCCAGTTCCGTGCCGATGCCGATGCCGACGACCATGAAGCCGACCTGGTTGATCAGGCTGTAGGCCAGGACGCGACGCAGGTCGTTTTCGATGACCGCGTAAAAGATGGGAAAGCCGGCCATGACCGCGCCGATCCAGATCAGGGCGTCGGTGCCGGCGAAGGAGCGGGCCAGCAGGTAGACCGCCGCCTTGGTGGTGAAGGCCGACAGATAGATGGTGCCGGTGACGGTCGAGGCCGGGTAGGCATCGGTCAGCCAGGTGTGCAGCAGCGGCCAGGCGCAGTTCACGCCGACGCCGATGAAGATCAGGTACGAGGCGAGGCCGTTCAGGCCGAGGAAGGTGACGGCCACGCTCCCGGTCTGCTGGACATGCAGCAGGATGCCGGCGAGCAGACAGAGACCGCCGGCGACATGGACCATGAAATAACGGAAACCGGCGCCAAAGGCTTCGGGGGTGCGCCGGGCCAGGACCAGAAAGGTGGCGCAGATGGTGAGCAGCTCCCAGAAGACGAAGAGGGTGAAGAAATCCCCGGCGAAGATCACCCCCAGGGCGGCCCCGGCATAGGCCAGCCCGGCGATGTTCTGCACCCGGTCCTCGACGTGCAGGGCGTAGAGGTTGGTGATGAAGGCGATGAGGTGGAAGATGTAGCCGAAGATCAGGCTCAGCCGGTCGAGCTGGCCGAGCACCAGCTCATAGCCCAGAAAGGAGAAGCTCCAATGGCTGCCGGGGGGGATCGACAGCAGGTTGACGAAGCTGGCGATGGGCAGCAGCAGCATCCAGGCCTGTTTCATCCGGCCCTTAAGCAGCGGGATGAGGAGGGCGCCGACGATGAGGATGACCGCGGGCGGCAGGGCGTTAATCATAGTAGTCCTCTTTGCGCATGACCAGGGGCCGCAGGATATATTTGGCGACCAGCACCAGGATGACGCAGGCGACGAAGCCGTAAATGGCGTAGAAGCCGAACTTCTCCTCCCAGGGGAAGAGCGCGTGCTTGTGATAGAAGAGATCGACCAGCAGCAGCATCACCACGCAGGCGTAAAAGCCTTGGAGCAGGCGCCGCACGTTGCGCGGGTTGTCGAATATCCCCGGTTTTTCATCCCCGGCAGCGTTGGGGTGAGCCTGCGGTGGTTCATGTTCCGGTGTCTTTTTCATCCGTGCGACCTCAGAGCGTGGTGAACAGGACGTAGGCGAGATAGAGACAGCTGAGGGCGAAGATCACGGTGAAGACCGGGCGATAACCGGGAACCGGATCGTGGGCCAGGATCATGCGCTCCTCCTCGGGGTGGTCGTGCCGGCCTTCGTGACTCATGCATTCCTCCGTCAGGGAAAGAGGGCGACTCGGATCAAACCGAGCAGGATCTGCGGCTGGAAGAAGAGCACCAGGGAGCAGAGGGCGGTGATCGACAGGGGCAGCAGGCAGAAGAGCGGCGCTTCCTTCACCCCGGATTCCGTCTCGCCTTCGGGGAGTTTGGCGAAAAATCCCCGGTAGACGATGGGGAAGAAATAGGCGGCGTTGAGCAGCGAGCTTACCAGCAGCACGACCACCAGGAGCATCTGCCCCCCTTCGAAGGCGCCGATGACCAGATTCCACTTGCTCAGAAAGCCCCCCAGCGGCGGCATACCGATGATGCTCAGCGAGCCGAGGAAAAAGGCCAGGTAGGTGATCGGCATCTTGCGGCCGAGGCCGTCCATCTGGCTGATGTATTTCTTGTGATGGGCGACGTAGATCGCCCCGGCGCAGAAGAACAGAGTGATTTTCCCGAAGGCGTGCATGGCGATGTGCAGCACGCCGCCGGTCATCCCCGCCGCCGTCAGCATGCCGGCGCCGAGAACCATGTAGGAGAGCTGGCCGATGGTCGAATAGGCCAGCCGCCGCTTGAGGTTGTCCTGGGTCAGGGCGACCAGCGAGGCGGTGAGGATGGTGATCGAGGCGATGGTGGTGATGACCACGCCGAGGTTCAGGTCGCGCAGCAGTTCGGGGCCGAAAATGTCGAAAATCACCCGGAGAATGGAAAAGACTCCGACCTTGACCACGGCCACGCCGTGGAGGAAGGAACTGACCGGGGTCGGCGCCACCATCGCCGCCGGCAGCCAGCCGTGGAAGGGCATGATGCCGGCCTTGGCGAAGCCGAAAATGAAGAGGACCAGGAGCAGGGCGACGGTACTCGGCGAGGCGCAGCCGGCAAGGATGCCGCCCTGGGTGAAGTCGAGGGTGCCGGCCAGCTGATAGGTGATGAGCATCGCCGGCAGGGCCAGGCCGATGGAGGTGCCGAGGATATAGGTGAGGTATTTGCGTCCCGAGGCGCGGGCCTCGTCGTTCTGTTCGTGGGTGACCAGCGGGTAGGTCGAGAGGGAGAGCATCTCGTAGAAGAGATACATGGTCAGCAGGTTGGCCGAGAAGGCGACGCCGATGGTCGCCGCGATCGCCACGGCGAAGGAGGCGAAATAGCGGGTCTGGTCATGCTCCCCGAGACCGCGCATGTAGCCGATGGAATAGAGGGAGGTGAAGATCCAGAGAAAAGAGGCGACCAGGGCGAAGAAGAGCCCGAAGCCGTCGACCCGCAGCTGGATCGGCACGCCCGGGATGACTTCCGCCAGGGTCAGCTCGAAACCACCCCCCTGCATGACGGTGGGAATCATCGCGGCGACGATCATGAATTTGGCGACCGCCGCCATCAGGGTGCTGCCCTCGCGCAGGTTGGGGGCGCGGTCGTTGAAGGCCATGATCGGCAGGGTCGCCAGCAGGGAGACGAGAATCGCGACCAGGGGCCAGATGGAATATGGATACGCCATAGTCTCTCTTTATTCCCGAGGGATGGAAGGATGAAAAGGGTGAATGCCGGTCATGGCTTAAAAACTCAGAATCCCGCCGGAATGGCCAGGCGGATGATGTTGGTCACGAGCGGTCCCGAGCCGAAACCGACGGCGATCAGGGCGATGGCCGAGAGCACCAGGGAATTCAGCAGCAGGGCCGGCGCTTCTTCGCGATGAAGCGGCTCGTGCCCGTGGGCGTCCTGGCGGAAAAAGGCGATCTCGATAATGCGGAAAAAGATCACGGCATTGACCAGGCTGCTGAAGATCAGGGCCGCGACATAGCCCCATTGCCCCGCCTCGATGCCGCCGAGGAGCAGGTACCACTTGCTGAAGAAGCCGCAGGTCGGGGGAATGCCGATCATGGCGAAGGCGCCGACGGTGAAAGCCGCCATGGTCACCGGCATCTTCCGGTAGAGGCCGGTGAGATCCTCGAAGCGCAGGCTGCCGGTGCGGTAGTGGATGGCCGCCGCCGCCAGGAAGAGGCAGAGGGTCATCAGCGCGTCATTGACGATATGGAGGATGGCGCCGGTCATCCCCTGGGCGTTGGCCAGCCAGACCCCGCCGACCATGTAGCCGACCTCGGCGACGATGATATAGGTCAGCATCCGCCGCAGATCCCGCTGGGCCAGGGCCAGGGAGGAGGCGCAGACGATGGCCGCCGCCGCGACCCAGACGATGGCCGCCTGCACCCCGGCGTGCTGGAAGAAGGTATAGCTGGGGGTGAAGACCGCGAAGATGACCCGGATCATCAGATAGACCGTGACCTTGGTCATGAGCGGCGCGATGAGCAGACCGGCGCCGGTGGGGGCGAGGGAATAGGCGTTGGGCAGCCAGTTGTGCAGGGGGAAGAAGGCCATCTTCACCCACAGGCCGACCATGATGAAGCCGAAGGCCGTGGCCAGGGCGGCGGGGGCGTCGAGACCGGCGATGCGCGAGGCGATGTCGGCCATGTTCAGGGTGCCGGTGAGGATGTAGAGATAGCCGACGCCGAGCAGGTAGAAACAGGCGCCGATGGAGCCCATGATGATGTAGTTGAAGCTCGCCAGCGGAGCGCGCCCCTTGCCCATGGCGATGAGGCCGTAAGTGGTGATGGAGGTGATTTCCAGCAGCACGTAGAGGTTGAAGGCGTCCCCGGTCAGCACCAGCCCGAAAAGGCCGGCGATGAG